>NZ_JBHWDS010000023.1:51121-109462 GCF_042734615.1 Kitasatospora sp. NPDC059646 | reverse complement strand
CGGCCGGGGCGCGCACCTCGGCGGGCGCCGGCGCGACGACCGGGGCGGCCGGCAGCGCGGGAGCGGCGGCGCCGCCCGGCGCGACCCGGCGGCGGCCGGCCCGGCGGGTCTCGGCCACCCCGAACCCGACCAGCGGCCGTTCCGCCCCGGCGTCCTCGGCGGCGCCGGGCGCGGCGTCCTCCGGCACCGGCCCGGGCGCGACGGCCACGGTGACCAGCGGCGCGCCGACCGGCACCTCCTGCCCGACCTCGCCGAACCGGGCGGTGACCACCCCGCCGTACGGGCAGGGCACCTCGACCACCGCCTTGGCGGTCTCCACCTCCACCACCGGCTGGTCGACGGCGATCACCTCGCCGACCTCGACCATCCAGCGCACCACTTCGGCCCCGGTGAGTCCCTCACCGAGGTCGGGCAGCGTGAACTCGCGGACCACCGGCATCGCCATCACTCCTCCCATTGGAGCCGGGCGACGGCGTCCAGGATCCGGTCCACCCCGGGCAGGTGGTGGTGCTCCAGCATCGGCGGCGGGTAGGGGATGTCGAACCCGGTGACCCGCAGCACCGGGGCGGCCAGGTGGTGGAAGCACTTCTCGGTCAGCCGGGCGGCGATCTCCGCCCCGGCCCCGCCGAAGCCGCTCGCCTCGTGCACCACCACGGCGCGGCCCAGCGAGCGGACCACCTCGCAGGCGGTGGCCTCGTCGAACGGCACCAGCGAGCGCAGGTCCAGCACGGCCAGGTCCCAGCCCTCGGCCTTCGCCGCCTCGGCGGCCTCCAGGCAGACCGGCAGCGACGGGCCGTAGGTGACCAGCACCGCCGACGTCCCGGGCCGGCGCAGCACCGCCTTCCCGATCGGTTCGACGCCGGCCGCCGGGTCCCACTGGTCCTTGCCCCAGTACAGGCGCTTGGGCTCCAGGAACACCACGGGGTCGTCGGAGGCGATCGCCTCCCGCAGCAGCCCGTACGCGTCGGCGACGGTGGCGGGGGTGACCACGTGCAGGCCGGGGGTGTGCGCGTAGTACGCCTCGGAGGCGTCGCTGTGGTGCTCGACGCCGCCGATGCCGCCGCCGTACGGCACGCGGACGGTGATCGGCAGCGGCAGCTTCCCGGCGGTGCGGTTGCGCATCTTGGCGACGTGCGACACGAGTTGCTCCATCGCCGGGTAGGCGAAGGCGTCGAACTGCATCTCCACCACGGGCCGCAGCCCGTACATGGCCATGCCGACGGCGGTGCCGAGGATGCCGGCCTCGGCGAGCGGGGTGTCCAGGCAGCGGTCGGCGCCGAACTCGGCGGTCAGGCCGTCGGTGATCCGGAAGACGCCGCCGAGGGCGCCGACGTCCTCGCCGAGCACGTGCACGGACCTGTCGTCGCGCATCGCGTCGCGCAGCGCGGCGTTCAGGGCCTGCGCCATGGTGCCGGTGCGCAGGCCGGACTGGTCACGGGTGGCGGTGGTCATCGGGCGTGCACCTCGGCCTCCGCGGCCAGCTCGGCGGCCAGCTGCGCGGCCTGTTCGCGCAGCTGCTGGGTGGGTTCGGCGTAGACGTGCGCGAACAGCGACATCGGATCGAGGTCGGGGTCGGCGTGGAACTCGGCGCGCATCTTGGCCGCCATCGCCTCCGCCTCGTCGGCGGCCTCGGCGACCAGCTGCTCGTCGAGCAGGCCGCGCTCGCGCAGGGCGTCCTCCAGCAGCCGGATCGGGTCGTGCGCCTGCCAGGCGGTGACCTCCTCGGCGTGCCGGTAGCGGGTGGCGTCGTCGGCGTTGGTGTGCGCCTCGACCCGGTAGGTGAGGGCCTCCACCAGGGTCGGGCCGCCGCCGCTGCGGGCCCGTTCGACGGCCTCGGTGAGCACCTGGTGCACGGCCGCGGCGTCGTTGCCGTCGACCAGCCGGCCGGGCATGCCGTAGCCGACCGCCTTGTGGGCGAGGGTCGGCGCGGCGGACTGCCGGGTCAGCGGGACGGAGATCGCGTAGCCGTTGTTCTGCACCAGGAACACCACGGGTGCGTGCAGCACGGCCGCGAAGTTCAGGCCCTCGTGGAAGTCGCCCTCGCTGGTGCCGCCGTCGCCGAGCAGCGCCAGGGCGACGGTGTCGTCCCCGGCCAGCCGGGCGGCGTGGGCGAGGCCGACCGCGTGCGGGACCTGGGTGGCCAGCGGGGTGCACAGCGGGGCGGTGCGGGTGGCGCGCGGGTCGTAGCCGGTGTGGGCGCTGCCGCGCAGCAGGGTCAGCGCCTGCAACGGGTCGACGCCGCGGGCGACCACGGCGAGGGTGTCGCGGTAGGAGGGGAACATCCAGTCGTCGGTGCGCAGCGCGAGTGCCGCTGCGACCTGGCAGGCCTCCTGGCCGGTGGACGCCGGGTAGACGGCGAGCCGGCCCTGCTTGGTGAGGGTGGTGGCCTGCTGGTTGTACCGGCGGCCGGCGACCAGCCGGCGGTACAGCTCCCGCAGCAGGCCGGGGTCGGCCTTGTCCGCGGCGGGTGTGCCCAGGACGCGGAACGGTTCGGCGTCCGGCAGCAGCGGGGCGGGGTCGGTGCGGGGCGCGGTGGCGCCGGGCAGCCAGCCGGGCACGACGGCCGGGTCGGACTGGTCCCTGTGGTCCATGACGGTCATGTCGGGGCACCTCCGGGGTGGTGGGGGCTCCCTACCGATTGTTCGGTCGTCTGTTCATCTTGACCATATCCCCGTCAAGACGGTGGACAGTCGGCCGAAAGGGCGGTCTGCTGGGGCCAGCACGTCCAATTGCGAGGGATGGGGGGCCATGTCGGCTGAACAGGTGTCCAGACTCGACCGTGTCGACCGGTCGATCCTGCGGCTGCTGCGGCAGGACGGTCGCGCCTCGATCCGCTCGGTCGCCGAGCGGGTGCACGTGTCCCGGGCGAACGCCTACGCCCGGATCTCCAGGATGGTCGAGGACGGGGTGATCCGCGGCTTCACGGCCCGCATCGACCACGAGAAGGCCGGGCAGGCCGCGACCGCGTACGTCACGCTGCGGATCGTCCAGAACTCCTGGCGCACCGTCCGCGAGCAACTGCTGCAACTGCCCGGCGTCGCGCACATCGCGCTGGTCGGCGGCGACTACGACGTGTTGATGCTGGTCCACACCGCCGACAACCGGGAGCTGCGCGAACTCGTCCTGGGCAGCATCCAGTCGATCCCCCAGGTGCTCAGCACCCGCACCATGCTGGTGTTCGAGGAGACCGACCACATTCCGTCGGACGCCCCGTGAACCGCCGCTAGCGGGCCCGCAGGCCGTCGAACGCCAGCTGGACGACGGCCTCCGGCAGGCCCTCCGCCCCGCCCTGGCCCGGCCGGTACCACTCCACCACCGAGTTGATCATGCCGAACAGCAGCCGGGTGGCCAGCCGGGGCTCCACGTCGGCCCGCAGCTCGCCCGCGCCGACGGCCTCCTGGACGAGTTCGGCGACCCGGTGGTCGAAGTCCCGCCGCCGCTCCAGCGCCCACTGCTCGGTCGCGGTGTTCCCGCGGACCCTCAGCAGCAGCGTCACGTACGGCAGTTCGGCGAGCAGCACCTCGGCGGTGCGCCGCACCACGTGCTCCAGCCGGTCCACCGGCCGGCCCTCGACCGCCTTCGGCTCCTCCAGCGTCGCGAACAGCGCGTCCAGCGCCCGCCCGACGGCCAGCCGCAGCAGCTCCTCCTTGCCGCGCACGTGGTGGTAGATCGAGGACTTGGAGATCCCGGCGGCCCGGGACAGGTCCTCCATCGAGGTGCCGTCGTAACCGCGCTCGTTGAAGACCCGCACCGTGACGGCGAGCAGCGACTCGACCGTGTAGGAGGCGCGCGTGAGGTTTTCGGCCATGGCAACGAGTATCTCCCCGCCGCATCCGTCCCGTCAGCCGGGGTGCCGTTTCCCGGCCGTTCCCGGTGAAACGCGCGGCCCGGGTGTTCCGGCCGCCCGACATCGGCGCAGAAGACCGGAAATTCCCGGCCGAGTCCCACGAATTCGGCAAAGCGCTCGCACCTTTTCCGGCGGGCCACCGGCCGGAAATCCGGTTCCGCCCCCGATTCCGCCTCGTAGCTCCGGTCCGTCGGCCGGCGGACACCGGCCGGCCCGGCAGGCGCGAATTCGTCCGCCCGCCGGACGCCCGATCACGAGGGGGGAATTCCATGGCGAGAACGCTCGCCCGTTTCGCCACCGCCGGCCCGGCGCTCGCCGTCGGCACCGGCCCGGTCGCCGCGCCGAGCGCGTCCGCGACCACCACCGCCGGCGGCCCGGTCCACGACTACCGCAGCGGCCTGCGCCCGGGCGGCCGGCAGGGCAGTTCGACGCCGGGCCCGGAGGTCGTCCAGTGGTGATTCGCGTACACCGGCAACGGCTACTACGAGATCCGCACCGGGAACCGGCAGTGCGCCGGCGCCGCCGACGGCCAGGACGCCGTGCGGTGGACCTGCAACGGCAACGCGGACCGGCAGTGGGGCTGCAACGGCAACGCCGATCAGCTCTGGTACGACCGAGACCAGGAGTGGTTCCGTCGCGGCGGCGCGCCCGCCGCGACGGGCCCCGCCCACCGCCCTCGTGCCCCCTGTGAACAGGCCAGGAGCAGCCTTACACTGTCGGCACCGCCGCGCCCGGCGGCCCGAAATGGCACAGGATGGAGGCGGCCCGTGGGTGTCGTCCGGCAAGGGATGGCGGGTCGTCCACCGACCACCGCCGCGAGCGCGACCACGACCGACGACGAGGTCCCCGTCGAGGCGGACCTTCCGGAACCGGAGGGCGCGGCCGAGCGGGAGCCCGGCTCCGCGGCGGCCGCCGGAATCCGCCGGCTCGCGGAGCGATTCGGCCCGGCGCTCGCCCTGTACGGCGCGGTGAAACTCGCCGGATTCGCCGCATTCATGTGGCTGCTGGAAACGAACGGGCACTATCTGACGAACGACCCGCGTTTCGGCGGCGGCGCCCACCCGTGGGACGTGCTCGGAAGCTGGGACGGCCTCTGGTACCAGCGGGTCGCGCACGAGGGTTACGACCCCCAGCTGATTCCGGAGCAGGGTTTCTTCAGCATCAAGCAGAATTCCGCGGCGTTCTTCCCGCTGTATCCGGGACTGATCCGCCTGGTGTCGAACCTGGGCCTCGGCCTGTACGGCTCCGGCATGCTGGTGTCGATCGTCGCGTCGTTCATCGCCGCGGCGGGCATCTTCGCCGTGGTGTCCAAGCTCTACGGCCGCCGGGCCGGCGTGATCGCGGCCGGCCTGTGGGCGGCGTTCCCGGGCTCGGGCGTGGAGTGGGCGGTCTACTCGGAGTCGGTGTTCGTCGCGCTGGCCGCCTGGGCCTGCTACTTCGTCGTCGACCGGAACTGGCTGAGCGCCGCCGTGGTGACGTTCATGGCGGGCCTGGCCCGGCCGAGTTCGGTGCCGCTGATCGCGGGCGTGGCGCTGGCCGCCGCGATCGCCCTGTGGAAGCGCTCCGACGGCGTGGCGGGGCCGCTCACCGCGATCCTGCTGCCGCCGGTCGGCTGCCTGGGCTACCTGGCCTGGGTCGGCTACCGGATGGGGCACCTGGACGGCTACATCACCTTGCAGCGCGGCGGCTGGCTGCACTTCTTCGACTGGGGCCGCTACACCCTGCGGGCGGCCACCAACGTGCTGCGCGGCGAGTCCGACTACCTGTTCACCTACCCCACCGAGGACCTGATCGCCGTCCTGGTGCTGCTCGCCCTGCCGATCCTGCTGGTGGCGCTGCTGTCCGAGCGCCCGCCGCTGGTGCTGACGGTGTACACGGTGGGCACGCTGGTGATGGTGCTCGGCAGCCAGCAGATGTTCGGCACGCTGTCCCGCTTCGTGCTGCCGATCTTCCCGCTGCTGATCCCGCTCGCGGTGGCGCTGGCCCGGGTCCGGCTGCGGAACCTGGCCACCGTGCTCGGCGTCGCCGCGCTGTCCTCCGGCTGGTACGCCGGCTACGTCATCTTCCAGCTCGGCATCCCGTAACCGGCGCCGCCCTGTCCGCTCGTCCGGCCTGCCCGGGAACGCCCGCCCGGGGCCGTTCCCGGGCAGGCCTGCTTCCGCCTCCGGAGCGCAGCGGCGAGGATGCTCCCACAGCGCGCCGACGGCCGGCTTCCGGGTAACCCTTGCACCGACCGATCGTTCGGTTACGCTGAGCCGTGTCCCGCCTGCCCCCGTGAGGAGCGCACCATGGCCGCTGCGACCCCCCTGCCGGTCGCCGAACTGATCGCCCGCCACCAGGACACCCTCGACCGCGCCGTGGCCGCGGCCGAGTCCCGCGACTACTGGTCGCCGTACCCGGAGTTCCCCAAGGCGTACGGCGAGAACGCCGCCGCCGACGGCAAGGCCGCCTTCGAGGCCCTGCTGGGCCGGGTCTTCGAGCTGCCGGGCCACCCCGACGGCGGCGAGCCGGTGACCGGCGAGGCCTCCCCGTACGGCATCGAACTGGGCATCGGCTACCCGCACGCCGAGCCGGACGCGCTGCTGGCCGCGCTGGAGGCCGCCCGCCCCGGCTGGGCGAAGGCCGGTCCGGCCGCCCGCGCCGCGGTCTGCCTGGAGATCCTGGCCCGGATCAACGCCCGCTCGCACGAGTTCGCGCAGGCGGTGATGCACACCACCGGCCAGGCGTACGGCATGGCCTTCCAGGCCGGCGGCCCGCACGCCCAGGACCGCGGCGTCGAGGCGGTGGCCTACGCGTACGCCGAGCAGACCCGGCTGCCGCGCTCCGCGCAGTGGACCAAGCCGCAGGGCAAGCGCGACCCGCTGGTGCTCACCAAGGAGTTCACCGCGGTGCCGCGCGGCACCGCGCTGCTGATCGGCTGCAACACCTTCCCGACCTGGAACGGCTTCCCGGGCCTGTTCGCCTCGCTGGCCACCGGCAACGGCGTGCTGGTCAAGCCGCACCCGCGGGCGGTGCTGCCGCTGGCGCTGACCGTGCGGATCGCCCGCGAGGTGCTCGCCGAGGCCGGCTTCGACCCGAACCTGGTCTGCCTGGCCGCCGAGCGCGAGGGCTCCTCGATCGCCCAGGTGCTGGCCGTCCGCCCCGAGGTCAAGCTGATCGACTACACCGGTTCCACCGGCTTCGGCGACTGGCTGGAGGACAACGCCCGCCAGGCGCAGGTGTACACCGAGAAGGCCGGCGTCAACACCGTCGTGCTGGACTCCACCGACAACTACCGCGGCATGCTGGACAACCTGGCGTTCTCGCTCAGCCTGTACAGCGGCCAGATGTGCACCACCCCGCAGAACCTGCTGATCCCGCGCACCGGCATCCGCACCGAGGACGGCGAGCGTTCCTACGAGCAGGTGGTCGCCGACCTGGCCGCCGCCGTCGAGGGCCTGCTCGGCGACGACGCCCGGGCCGCCGCCATCCTCGGCGCCGTGGTCAACCCCGGGGTGCTGCAGCGCAGCGCCGCCGCGGCCGGCGGGGAGTTCGGCGAACTCGCCCTGGCCCCGCGGGTGGTGGCCTCGCCGGAGTTCCCCGGCGCGACCATCCGCACGCCCGCCCTGGTGAAGGCCGACGCCGACAAGCCGGACGACCGCTCGCGCTTCCTGACCGAGTGCTTCGGCCCGGTCGCGTTCGCCGTCGCGGTGGAGTCCACCGCCGCCGCCGTCGAACTGCTGCGCCGCACCACCGTCGACCACGGCGCGATGACCGCCGGCGCGTACACCACCGACGCCGAGGTCGAGGCCGCCCTGATCGACGCCTGCCTGGACGCCGGCGTCTCGCTGTCGCTGAACCTCACCGGCGGCGTGTACGTCAACCAGACCGCGGCCTTCTCCGACCTGCACGGCACCGGCGCAAACCCGGCCGCCAACTCGGCGTACTGCGACGCCGCGTTCGTCGCCAACCGGTTCCGCACCGTCGAGATCCGCAAGTAGCCCGGCGGGCACGACAGCGGGCCCGGACGGGTGTCCGGGCCCGCTTCCCTGTCCCGGGGGGGGAGAGGACAGGGAGTCAGGAGGTCCTGCCCCGGCGCGGGTTGAACACCCACACCCGCAGCAGCACGAACCGCACCAGGGTGGCCGCGGCGTTCGCCGCCACCAGCACGGCCAGCTCCAGGCCGCGCCCCGCGCGCGGCGAGGCCGCGTGCAGCGCCGCCACCGCGCCACTGGTCAGCGCCAGCCCGACCAGGAAGGCCAGCCCGCCCTCCAGCTGGTGCCTGAGGGCGTCCCGCCGGCCCGTTATCCCGAAGGTGAAGCGCCGGTTCGCGGCGGTGTTGAACACGGCGGTGACGCCGAGCGCCAGCGCGTTGGCGGCCAGCGCGGGCACCAGCCGGCGCAGCGCCAGGAACAGCAGCAGGTAGGCGGCGGTGCACAGCACCCCGACCACGGCGAAGCTGACGGCCTGCCAGCCCAGCCCGGCCGGCACCCGGGCCTGCCGGACCCGGCTCGGCAGCTCCACCGCGCCCCTGCCCGCCAGCGTGCGCCGGGCCACCCGCAGCATGCCCCTCAGGTCGTCCAGCGCGGTGCGGACGATGTCCACCCGGCTGTCCGGGTCGTCCACCCAGTCCACCGGCACCTCGTGGATCCGCAGCCCCGACGCCTCGGCCAGCAGCAGCAGTTCGGTGTCGAAGAACCAGGCGTTGTCCTCCACCCGGTCCAGCAGCCGCTTGACCACCTCGGTGCGGCCCGCCTTGAACCCGCACTGGGCGTCCGAGAACTTCGCCGCCATGGTGGCCCGCAGCAGGAAGTTGTAGGTGCGCGAGATGAACTCCCGCTTGGGGCCGCGCACCACGGCCGACCCCCGGTGCAGCCGGCTGCCGATCGCCAGGTCGCTGTGCCCGGACAGCAGCGGCGCGACCAGCGGCAGGAACGCCTCCAGGCCGGTGGACAGGTCGACGTCCATGTACGCCACCACGTCGGCCTCGCTGTCGCCCCACACCTGCCGCAGGGCCCGGCCGCGCCCCTTCAGGTCCAGGTGCACCGCCCGCACCTGCGGGATCCGCCCGGCGAGCGCACTGGCGATCTCCCAGGTGCCGTCCACCGAGGCGTTGTCGGCCACCGTGATCAGGTAGTCGTACGGAAAGGTCTCCGACAGGTAGGCGTGCAGCTCCTCGACGCAGCGCTCCAGCGAGTGCTGCTCGTTGTACACCGGGACGACGATCTCCACGAGCCGCGTCCGGACCGCGCCCCCGGCCGGGGACCGGCCGTCGGCCGCCGGGACGGGACTCGTGGTCCCACGCATCGCTGGCTGAGTCATGGAAAGGAGGTTCACAGCCCCGGATGGGGCCGCGATGATGGCAGTCTGAGAGCGCGCTGAGAACCCGAAAGCCGTGGGACTCCGGTCCGTTGACCACCGGCCGACGAGGGATGACGACGGGAGATGACGGCATGTCCGAGACCGAGTTCACCGCCGACGTACTGGTGGTCGGGGCCGGCCCGACCGGCCTGCTGCTGGCCGGCGACCTGGCCGCTGCCGGGCTGCGGGTCACCGTGGTCGACAGGCGCGCCGAGGAGTCCAACCTGACCAGGGCGTTCGCGGTGCACGCCCGCACCCTGGAACTCCTGGACGCCCGCGGCCTCGCCGACGACCTGATCGCCACCGGCCGGACCATGCCCTCCCTGCAGGCCTTCGGCCGGCTCCGGATCGACCTCGCCGCCCTGCCCACCCGCTTCCCCTTCGTGCTGGTCACCCCGCAGTCCAACACCGAGCGGGTGCTGCGCGAACGCGCCGTCAAGGCGGGCGCCGACCTGCGCCGCGGCGCCGAACTGACCGGCCTCCGACAGGACGCCGACGGCGTCACCCTGACCGTCCGCACCGCCGACGGCGAGCAGCGGCTGCGCTCCCGCTACGCGGTCGGCGCGGACGGCGTGCACTCGGCGGTGCGCGACCTGCTCGGCATCCCGTTCCCCGGCGAGTCCGTGGTGCGCTCGGTGATGCTCGCCGACGTCCGGCTGGAGCACCGGCCCGAGCAGCCGCTGACCGCCGGCGCCGGCGAACGCGGCTTCGCCTTCCTGGCCTCGTACGGCGACGGCTGGCACCGGGTGATCGGCTGGGACCGCGACCGCCAGGTGCCCGACTCCGACCCGGTGGTGCTGTCCGAACTCGCCGATCTGGTGCGCGAGGTGATGGGCCGTGACCTCGGCCTGGCCGAGGCCCGCTGGACGTCCCGCTTCCACAGCGACGAACGCCAGGCCACCAGCTACCGCTCCGGCCGGGTGTTCCTGGCCGGCGACGCCGCGCACTGCCACTCCCCGGCCGGCGGCCAGGGCATGAACACCGGCCTGCAGGACGCCGCCAACCTGAGCTGGAAGCTGGTCGCCGCAGTCCGCGGCTGGGGCCCCGACGCCCTGCTGGACACCTACCAGACCGAGCGGCACCCGGTCGGCCGGGCGGTGCTGCGCAGCTCCGGCGCCCTGGTCCGGCTCGCCCTGGGCCGGCACGCCTCCACCCGGGCGCTGCGTTCGGCGATCGGCGCCGCCGCCGGCCACCTGGGCCCGCTGGCCGAGCTGGGCGCCAAGCAG
Organism: Kitasatospora sp. NPDC059646; assembly: GCF_042734615.1. Taxonomy (NCBI): domain Bacteria; kingdom Bacillati; phylum Actinomycetota; class Actinomycetes; order Kitasatosporales; family Streptomycetaceae; genus Kitasatospora; species Kitasatospora sp. NPDC059646. The sequence goes on along the minus strand of NZ_JBHWDS010000023.1, from coordinate 99,049 downwards.
ATCTCCGGCATCGGCTACGGCTACCCCGCCGAGAAGGGCGCCCACCCGCTGGCCGGCCGCCGCGTCCCGGACCTGCGCCTCGCGGTGGACGTGCCCGGCGGCCCGTCCCGGCTGCACGAGGCGCTGCGCGCCGGGAAGGCCGTGCTGATCAGCAACGACGAGCTCTCGGTGGCGGACTCCTGGGCGGATCGGGTGGTCACCGCCGCCCCGGCCGACCCGCACGGCAAGCTGCGCGACACCGTGCTGCTGGTCCGCCCCGACGGCTACGCGGCCTGGGCCTGCGCCGACCCGACCAGGGGCGAGCTGCGGGCGGCGCTGAGCCAGTGGCTGGGCCGCCCCTGATATTCACTGAATTCACCGGCGGCAATTCAGTTCATTCACTGAAATGCCGCCGGTTCCACAGTTGACTGTTTTTTAGTAAGCAATTGCTTGGGCATGGGCCAATTCGCGGGCCCGCTCTGAAAGATTTCTGGCGAGCGTTTTCGAAAACCGGGAACGCCCCCAGATTTCCGGAGGAGCCCGTGCGACCCCGCTCGCTCGCCCTTGCCGCAGCCCTGGCTGTCGTTCCCCTCACCGCCGTCTCGTTGGGCGTCGGCACCGCCCAGGCGGCGCCGACCCCCAACGCCAGCGCCCGGGTGGCGCTCCCGCAGACCGTCACGCCGGCGGTGGCCCGCTCCCACAAGCAGGGCGACGTGCCGGCCGACCGCCAGATATCCGTCGCGGTCAGCCTGAAACTGCGCAACACCGCCGAGCTGGACCGCTTCCTTTCCGCGGTCTCCACGCCCGGCACCACGGAATTCGGGCACTACCTGACTCCGGCGCAGTTCAACGAGCGGTTCGGCCCGACCCAGGCCGACGTGGACCAGGTCCGCGCCTTCCTGACCGCGCAGGGCCTGAAGGTCGCCTCGGTGAGCGAGAACCGCCAGGTGGTGAACGCCACCGGCTCCGCCTCGGCGGTCGCCGCCGCGTTCGGCACCCACGAGTCGACGTACAGCGACCCGCAGCAGGGCAACCGGACCTTCTTCGCCAACGACGCCGCCGCCTCGGTGCCGGCCTCGCTGGCCGGCGTGGTCGAGGGCGTCAGCGGCCTCAACGACCACACCGTCCGCACCACCCGGATCGCCAAGCCCGGCGCGGCCACCCCGCAGGCCACCCCGAGCGGCTTCGGCCCGGCCACCTACGACGGCGCCTACCGCCTCAACCAGCTGGGCGCGGACGGCACCGGCTCCACCGTGGCGCTCTGGGAGTTCGACGGCTACAAGTCCACCAACCTGACCACCTACGACAGCCAGTTCGGCCTGTCCGGCCCGGCGGTCAGCACCGTTTCGGTGGACGGCGCCAACTACGACTCGAAGCCCGGCCAGGGCCAGGGCGAGGTCGAGCTGGACTCGGAGATCGTGCGCGGCGTCGCCCCCAAGGCCACCCAGCTGGTCTACGAGGCGCCCAACAGCGACCAGGGCGAGATCGACATGGCCGCCAAGATCGTCTCGGACAACCGGGTCTCGGTCATCTCCATCTCCTGGGGCTCCTGCGAGCCGGACACCACCGCCGCCTCGATGACCGCGGTGAACAACTCCTTCAAGCAGGCCGCCGCCCAGGGCATCTCGATCTTCTCGGCGTCCGGCGACGACGGCTCCCGGGACTGCACCCGCTCCACCTCGGGCTCCACCGTGAAGGCCGTGGACTTCCCCGCCTCCAGCCCGTACAACACCGGCGTCGGCGGCACCAACCTCAAGGTGTCCGGCACCACCTACAGCTCGGAGAGCGCCTGGAGCACCGCCGGCGGCGGCGTCTCCACCCAGTTCGCCAAGCCGACCTGGCAGACCGGCACCAACGTCACCGGCACCATGCGCACCGTGCCCGACGTGTCCTCCAACGCCGACCCGAACTCCGGCTTCGCGATCTACACCCAGGGCACCAGCAGCGCCGGCTGGCAGGTCTACGGCGGCACCTCCGCGGCCGCCCCGCTGTGGTCCGGCTACGCCGCGCTGTACAACCAGAAGGCCAAGGCCTCCGCCAAGCCCAACCTGGGCGAGGCCAACCCGAAGCTGTACGCGGTCGCCAACAGCAGCTCCTACGGCACGTCCTTCCACGACGTGACCAGCGGCTCGAACCAGGACTTCGCCACCAAGACCGGCTACGACCAGGTCACCGGCTGGGGCACCCCGATCGCTGACGGCCTCACCAACGCCCTGCTCGGCACCGGCGGCACCACCCCGCCGCCCACCGGCGGCTGCACCGCCGCCCAGCTGCTCGGCAACCCGGGCTTCGAGACCGGCACCGCCGCCCCGTGGACCACCTCCTCCGGCGTGGTCGACAACTCCACCTCCGAGGCCGCCCACGGCGGTTCCTGGAAGGCCTGGCTGGACGGCTACGGCTCCGCCCACACCGACTCCCTCTCCCAGTCGGTGGCCGTCCCGGCCGGCTGCAAGGCGACGCTGAGCTTCTGGCTGCACGTCGACACCGCCGAGACCGGCACCACCGCGTACGACAAGCTGACCGTCTCGGTCAACGGCACCTCGGTGGCGACGTACTCCAACCTCGACAAGAGCACCGGGTACGTCCAGAAGACCGTCGACCTGTCCGCCTACGCCGGACAGACCGTCACCGTGAAGTTCAACGGCGTGGAGGACTCCTCGCTGCAGACCAGCTTCGTGATCGACGACACCGCGCTGAACGTCTCCTGACCCCAGCTCAGCAGGGTTGCCGGGGGGGCCTTTCACAGGCCTTCCCGGCACCTGTGTGTCAGGAGTGTTTCCTGTTCGATCCGCCTGCGAAATACTTGTCGTGACCACTGTCATATGTCCTGATTGATGACGTAGCCTCTCAACCCTGCATAGGGTTCCCACACACTCGGCGGCGCACCTCCGACGCACCGCGGAGCCGGGGCGAACCCACTTAATCCGCCGGGTGGGGAAGGTGTCGCATGGGCTCACAGCAACCACAGCACGCCGGCCGGCTCCGCCTGGTCGGCCAGCGCGAACACGGCGGCGACCGGCCACCGGCCGGACCGGCCGCACCCGCGGGCCCGCCGACCGTTCGCGGCTCCGCCGCCCCCGCGCAGGCCGCCGCCGTCCCGGCCGCCGCGCCCGCCGTCGCCGCGCCGGGCGGCTTCGCCGAGGTCCTGAACGCCGCCATCGAGCACAGCGGACTCAGCCTCGACCGGATCCGCGCCGCCCTCGCCAAACAGGGCGTCAGGGTCAGCGTCACCACGCTCAGTTACTGGCGCCGCGGCCGCAGCCAGCCCGAGCGGGCCACCTCGCTGCGCGCCGTCCACCTGCTCGAGGAGCTCCTCGGCCTGCGCCACACCGCCCTCACCTCGCTGCTCGGCCCGCCCCGCCCGCGCGGCCGCTGGGTCGCCCAGGGCCCGGCCCCCGACGGCCTGCGGGTCGAACAGGTGTGGCCCGGACAGACCGAGCTCGGCGAGGTCTTCGCGGAACTCGACGCACCGCCCGCCGGCCAGCTGGAGCGGCAGTCCATCCACGACGCCTACTACGTCGACGCCTCCCGCCGCGGCCACCTGCTGCGGATGCGCCAGGTGGTCCGCGCGACCGTCGACGGCGTCACCCGCCACGTCGTGGTCCACAAGGCCGACGAGAGCACGGACGTCTGCCCCGAGATCACCGACGTCCGGCACGCCCGCCTCGGCCGGGTCCGCCGCCGCCCGCACATCGGCCTGCTGGTCGCCGAACTCCTCCTCGACCGGCCGCTCGCCCTCGGCGACTCCACGGTCCTCGAGTACGAGGTGAAGATCCCCGACTCCGGCCCCACCACCGACTACGGGCGGTTCTTCGCCGGCCCCGTGCGGGAATACGTCCTGCAGGTCCACTTCGACCCCGCAGCCGTCCCCGTCCAGTGCGAGCGCTTCGACCGCACTCCCGGCGCCGAGACCGACCGTCACCGCGAACCCCTGTGGATCGGCGCCTCCGCCAGCGCCCACGTCCTCACCGCCGACCAGCAGCCCGGCCAGGTGGGCATCCGCTGGCAGTGGGAGTAGTCCTCCCTGACGCCCCCTCACCCCCGGCACCGCCCACGACCCACCCCCGTCCTCCGGCCGTGCCCGCTCCCGGGCACCACCCCGACCCACCCCCGTCGACGGCCCGGTGCCCTCCCCTCTCCTCGGCAGCGCAGCCGAATCCGGCCCCGGCCCGGCCGACGACCCGTCACCCCCGGCCCGCGGAGCAGCGGTTCGCGCTCGCCCCTCCCGGCCGGGCCCGGTCGACACGCCCGCCGTTCACCCGGTTGCCCCGCCCGACCGCCCATCAGGTGGTCCGCGCCGGTGCCTCCGTGGAAGGTGGGTCCACTCAACGAGGAAAGGCGGTCCCTCCCGTGCTGATGGAGTTCAGCGATGTCGAGCCGGACGAATCCTGCGTCTGCGGCGGGTGCGGTGCGCGCCGCCGGGCACGGCACCTCGCGGTCCGGTCGGGTCACGGCGCCTCGGCGCAGGCCCGTGGCGCGCGGCGGGCGGCGGTGCTGCTCGCCGCCGTCGGCAGTGTGCTGGGCGGCGGCGGGGCGGCGTCGATAGCCACCGCCGCGCCGCGGACCGACAGCAGCCCGCTGGCGGTGGATTCACCGCAGGGCGAGGTCGCGGGCCTGTTCGGCGGGCCGGTGTCGGCCCGCCGTTCACTGGCCGCGCAGCCGGCCACCTCGCGGGCGGAGATCATGCGGCGGGCGCAGGGCTGGGTGGACCAGAAGGTGCCGTACAGCATGGCGAAGTACTGGTCGGACGGTTACCGCCAGGACTGTTCGGGCTTCGTGTCGATGGCGTGGGGCCTGGGCAGCAGCCAGACCACCTGGACGCTGCCGGACTTCGCCGAGCGGATCTCCAAGGACGACCTGCAGCCCGGCGACGTACTGATCTACAACAACGCGAAGGACCCGCAGGGCGGCTCGCACACGGTGCTGTTCGGCGGCTGGGTCGATGCGGCGCACACCAAGTACACGGCACTGGAGCAGACCCGCCCGGCCACCACCGAGCGCAGCACGCCGTACGCGTACTGGAGCAACTCGGGCAAGTACCTGCCGTACCGGTACAAGGGGCTGAGCCAGCCGATGCCCGCGCCGGACGGCGCGGACGCGTTCCCGGGGGCGGACCGGTTCGGGCCGGGGAAGGTGAACGACTACGTGACCCGGCTGGGGAAGCTGCTGGTGGAGCGGGGCGGCGGCCGGTTCTACCAGGAGGGGCCGAGCCCGGACTGGGGCGAGGCGGACCGGAAGGCCACCGAGGCGTTCCAGCTGGCGCAGGGCTGGCGCGGCGCGGAGGCGGACGGCTACCCGGGCAAGGACACCTGGGACTTCCTGGTGCACCACAAGGGCAAGGACATCCCCCCGGCGGCGGGCGTGCCGTCTCCTCCTCCGCCGCCGCCGCAGTCCGCGCCGCCGTTCCCGGGCGCCGACACGTTCGGGCCGGGGAAGGTGAACGACTACGTGACGCAGCTGGGCCGGCAGCTGGTGAAGAAGGGGTACGGCGGCTTCTACCAGGAGGGCCCGAGCGCGGACTGGGGCGAGGCGGACCGCCGCAACGTGGAGGCGTTCCAGCGCGCCCAGGGCTGGACCGGCTCCGAGGCGGACGGCTACCCGGGCCCGCACACCTGGAGACTGCTCTTCTCCTGACCGGTGGTCAGCCCTGCGGGAGCACGCCGACCGCGGCGTGCTCCCGCACCCATGCGTGCATGGCGATCGCGGCGGCCGCACCGGCGTTGATGGAGCGGGTGGAGCCGAACTGGGCGATGGAGCAGACCGCCGTCGAGTGCTCCCAGGCCTCGTCGGTCAGCCCGGGGCCCTCCTGGCCGAACAGCAGCACGCAGCGTTCGGGCAGCGGGTAGGTCTCCAGCGGCACCGCGCCGGGCAGGTTGTCGATGCCGATGATCGGCAGGCCGCGTTCGGCGGCGTACCCGGCCAGCGACGCCACCGACTCGTGGTGGCGCACGTGCTGGTAGCGGTCGGTGACCATGGCGCCGCGCCGGTTCCAGCGGCGCCGGCCGACGATGTGCACCTCTCCGGCGAGGAAGGCGTTGGCGGTGCGCACCACGGAGCCGATGTTGAAGTCGTGCTGCCAGTTCTCGACGGCGACGTGGAATCCGTGCCGCCGGGTGTCCAGGTCGGCGACGATCGCCTCGTGCCGCCAGTAGCGGTACTGGTCGGTGACGTTGCGTCGGTCGCCGGCGGCGAGCAGCTCGGGGTCGAGGCGGGGGTCGTCGGGCCACGGTTCGGGGTGCGGGCCGACGCCGATCTCGCGGTCGTCGGCGAGGTGCCCGTCGTCGTACTGCTCGCCCAGCTGGGGTACCGAGGTGTCGCTCACGCACTCGAGGGTACGGGCTCCTCGCGGGCGGTCTGCGGGCGCGTCCGGACGGCCTTCTCCAGCTCGGTGAGCGCCTGCATGACGAGTCGGGCGCCGGCGCGGGTGACGTCGATCCGGTCGTCGCGGGGGAGTGCGGCCAGCAGGTAGTCCCAGGTGCGGTGGGCGTCCCGGAGCATGGAGAAGTCGACGTCCTGGCCGAGCAGGATCGCGGCGGCGGCGATCGCGGTGGCGTCCCGGAGCTCCTCGCCGAACGCGGCCGCGCCGGGCAGCAGCAGGGAGTCCTCGCCGGGCAGGTGGGCCTCCAGCAGGACGACCGAGCGGTCCAGCATGCCGACCGCGGCGCGGGCCCGGTCGAACTGCTTGCGGCTCAGTTCCGGCACCTTCGCGAAGTGCCGCACCGGCTCCACCTCGGCCCGGTCCAGCGCGGCCAGCATCTCGCTGCGGGACTCCCGGACGTCCAGCAGCGCGGCCCGCACGTCCTGTTCGGCGCGCCCGCCGGCCGGCTCGCCGTACGCGGTGAACACCGCCGCCGCATACCGCCCGGCGGCGGCCAGCCACTCGGCCAGCCGCTCCGGCAGCCGGGCGGTCTGCCAGGTCGGGAACAGCGCGTAGGCGCCGAGCGCGACCGCGCCGCCGAGCAGGGTCATGGCGACCCGGTCGATCGCCAGCCGCACCGGATCGCCGGGCTGCAGGCCCAGCAGGAACACCACGTAGGAGGAGATCGCGGCCGTCAGCAGCGCGTACCCGGTGCTCAGCATCATGTACGAGAGGCCCATCGAGGCCACGGCGAGTGCGGCCAGCACCCAGTCGTTCGGGTCGAAGGCCTGCACGACGGCGGTGGAGAGCAGCACGCCGACGGCGGTGCCGGCGATCCGGGCGACGCCGCGGCTGAAGGTCTGCGCGAAGTCCGGCCGCATCACCATCGCGGAGGCCATCGGCGCCCAGTAGCCGTGCTCGATGCCCAGCAGGCGGGCCGCCAGGTAGGCGGAGGTGACCACGGCGGACATCCGCACCGCGTGGTGGAAGATCGCCGAGTGCTGGTGCAGTTGCCGGCCGACGGTGGCGAGCGCGCCGGGCACCACCTTGACCAGCGGGGGGCGGCGCAGGCCGGTGCCGGGGCGGGCCGGGACGGTGCCCCGGTCCTGCCGGTCAAGCCGGTCGGCGGCCCGGCCGAGCAGGCCGGACAGCCGGCGGGCCGAGCGCCGGGCGCCGCCCCGCAGCAGGTCCTCGCCGGTGCCGGGGCGGGCCAGCGCGAGGCCGGGGGTGTCCCTGGGGAGGCGGACCGCCTCGCCGGTGCGGATCGCCCGGGCCAGCGCGTCCAGCACGTCGGCGGCGGCGGCCAGCACCTCGCGGGCCCGGTCCCGCTCGGGGCCCTCCGCGGCGGCGCCGACCCGCGGGTCGGCGAGCGCGGCCAGCGCGGGGCGGACCTGTTCCGCGATGGTGCGCAGGCCGCGCAGTTCGGGCGGGCGGCGGCGGGCCTGCCGGGGGGTCAGCCGGGCGGCCTGCCGGGCGACGATGAACGGCTCCGGGTCAACGTGCGCGACCGGGTCCTGGCGCAGGTTGCGGGCGTAGTCGCCGAGCCCCGCGTAGATGTCGGCGAGCGCGTCGCGCTGCGCCCGCCAGCTGTCGATCGGCCACAGGGTGACCACCAGCGCCTGGACGCCGCCGCCGACCGAGCAGAGCAGGGCGTGGCCGAGCGCGGCGGACACCGACACCGGCAGCTGCACCACCACCATCATCACGGCCAGCGTGTTGGCGGCGACCACGCCGGCGGTCGGGCTGACCGCCCAGGCCATGCCCGCCCCGAACGCCCACAGCGCGAGCAGCACCGGGAACGCGCCCGGGATGCCGACCGCGACGTAGCCGAGGAAGGTCGACGCGCCGAGTCCGGCGCCCGCCACCAGGGCCAGCGAGGCGCGCGGCCGGAACGAGCGCTGGAAGGTGGCGACGCCGGCGATGAACGCGCCCATCGCGGCGGAGGCGGCGTGCGCGGGCCCGTAGATCGCCATGGTCGGGAAGATCACCAGGGCGGCGGCGACCGCGGCGCGCAGCGAACGGCGGGGGTTGGTGAGCGAGAAGTCCACGGTCAGCCCGGTCTTCGCGGTGTCGCGCAGGGCCGCAAACCAGGACATGTCGGGAGCTTATCGACTTTTCCGCCATCGGCCCGTCAACGCGCGCTGCACCGCCAGCAGCGCCCCGGTGGGCCAGAACACCGCGTCGGCGGCCAGCATCGCCAGCGAGAAGAACGGCAGCCCGAGCAGCACCGCGATCGCCAGGTGCTCGGCGCCCATCAGCACCAGCAGCACGTTCTTCAGCCGCCGGTTCAGCAGCGCGAACGGGAAGCCGACCTGGGCGATCACCGTGCCGTAGGTCAGCAGGAAGGTCACCAGCAGACTTCCGCCGAGCAGCGCCGACAGGCCCGGCCAGGGGGTGAACCAGCCCAGGTGCAGCGGGTAGTGGACGGCGGTGCCGTCCTGCCAGCGCGAGCCCTGCACCTTGTACCAGCCGGCCGCGGCGTACACCAGCACCACCTGGGCGGCGATCACCAGCATCGCGCAGTTGTGCAGCATCGCGGCCAGCGCGTCGGCCAGCGCCCGGGGTTCGCTCCAGGCCGCCCGGTCGGGGGCCGGGCGGCGGGCGCGGCGGCGGGCGTCCAGCGACCAGACCGTGCCGCAGCGGGTGAACACCAGGTAGATCGCCATCAGGTGGAGCAGGTTGTCGCCGCCGTCGCCGACCAGCACGTTGCGGTTCTGCAGCGACAGCACGGTCAGCGCGAACGCGGCCGCGCTCGCCCGGGTGCGCCAGCCGAGCGCGAGGGCCGCCGCCGAGGCCAGCGCCAGCAGGTACACCGCCTCGAACCACCAGCGGCCGCCGCTCCACGACAGCGCGGTGAAAGCGTGGGTGTCGGCGATCAGCCGGTCGTTGAGCTCGGCCGACCAGGGCGAGCGGTCGCCGTACAGCAGCCGCCGGTTCGGCCACTCGCGCAGCAGGTAGGCGCCCCAGGTGCCGGCCGTGCCGATCCGCACCGCCGCCGCCTGGTACGGGGCGAGGGTGGTCAGCAGGCGCGGCAACGCGGCCCGGAGGGCGCCGGGGGTCACTCCAGGCCCCGCCAGTCCTCGTCCTGCACCGGCCACCAGGGCAGCTCGCGGGAGTGCGCCGAGGTGTCGACCCGCTCGTCGCTCCAGGCCGGCGGGGCGACCGTCGCGGTGTCGACCCGGAGCTGCACCTGCAGCACCCGTTCCCCGGCGCGGCCGATCCGCTGCAGGGCGATCCGCTTCAGGTACTCCTCGGCGAGCCGGGCGCGCGAGCCGGCGGCGGTGGGACCGTCGCCGTCGGGGTGGGTGGCCGCGTAGAAGTCCCAGGCGCGGCGCAGCAGGTTCTGGTCGAGGTGGCTCGGCGCCGGGTCGTGCCGGATCGCCGCCAGGTCCTGGGCGCTCAGCGGGCACCAGTCGCGGGTGGTGACCCGGCCGTCGTCGGCGATCGTCTGCACCCGGGCGGAGACGGTGACCTCGCGCTGCAGCGGGTCCGGCGCGAACAGCTGCCAGTTCTGCTCGAACTCCGGGCGGACCACGGCGTCCAGCTGCGCGCGGTACTCCCGGGACACCGAGTTCTCCGGCGCCACGTGCAGGAACAGCGCGGCGAGGAACGCCAGGGTGCAGGCCGCGAGCCCCACCCCGGCGACCGCCAGCACCGCCCGGGCGGGCTTCGACCAGACACGCACGGCGGCCATCCTGCCGCACCGCGCACGCGTTCGAACAGGGGCGGGAGGAGCCGCTGTTACAGGACGAACGGCTCCTGGCCGCCGCTGCTCACCATCGGACGGCCGGCGGCCTCCCAGGCGAACATGCCGCCGTCCACGTTCACCGCGTCCCGGCCGCCCGCGACCAGGTACTGCACCACCTGCGCGGACCGGCCGCCGACCCGGCACAGCACGTACAGCCGGGCGTCGGGCAGCTCGTCGAGGCGGGCCACCACCTGGCCGATCGGGATGTGCAGCGCGCCGTCCACGTGGCCGGCGTCCCACTCGTCCTGCTCGCGGACGTCGAGCAGCACGGCGTCGGCGGGCACCGAGGCGGCGTCGGTGGTGGGCAGCTGAGCGAACATCTGGGGGGTCTCCTGGGGTCGGGACGGATCGTTCGGGCCATTGTCGGGCAGCAGCGCGGCCAGCTTGGCCTGCCGGTCGGCGGCGGTGGCCAGCAGCTGCTCCGCGAGGTCCTCCAGCAGGCGCTCCGGCTCGTCGGGGCGGAGCAGCAGCAGCTCGCCCATCGGGGTGCGCTCCAGCCGGACGCGTTCGGCGGCCAGCGCGGCGATCCGGCCGGTCAGCCACTCCAGCCGCTGGCGCAGCCAGGCCAGCCGGTCGGGGGAGTCGACGGCGGGCGCGGACTCCGGGTCGGCGGACCACTCCTCGGCGAGCCGTTCCAGCCCTTCGGTGTCCGCCAGCGCGTACGCCTCGTTGACCCGGGCGATGAACGCCGAGCGGCGCTGCTGCTCGGCCGGGTCGGTGGACAGGTCGGGGTGGGCGCGGCGGGCCAGTTCGCGGTAGATCCGCTGGGCGTCCTTGTCGGGCCGCACCCGGCGGGCCTCCGGCTCGCCCTCGCGGGGGCCGCGCTGCTCGGGCGGCTCGACCCGCTCCCGGGCCTCGCGGGCCCGCCGCAGGTCCTCCGGGTCGCCGCTGAGCGCGGCCACCGACTCGGCGATCAGCGCGTCCAGCTCGTCCAGTTCGGCGTACAGCGGGCCGAGCAGCTGGTGGTGGGCGAGCGCGAAGTTGTCGATCTCCACCCTCAAGGTGGCCACGTCCACGTCCAGGGTCAGCCAGGCCAGCTCGGCCGCCGCGACCCGCTCCTCCAGCTCCTGCCGCTCCGGATCCGCCCACACCTCGACGCTCGGTACGCTCACCCGGGCAACCCTACCGGGGCCGCCGCGCCGCCCGACCGGGTGACGCCGGAGCACGCCGGGGGCGCGCCGTCAACGACACGCAACTGATACGGACGAATCTGCCCGATTAACTACCTCCCATTGGCATCTCCATGCTTCATTGGAGGACGCACGCAAGGACGCGCGCACCGGCCAGGAGGAGCAGCAAGAACCACAAAGGGGCAGACCGATATCCATGGTGGACCAGCCCATCTCCGCACCCGACCGGGCGGACCCGCCGGGCGGCCGCCCCGCCGGGGTGGTGGCGCTGCTGCGGGTCGCCGCCGTGCTGGTCGACCCGGACGGCCGGATCGCGGTGTGGAACCGCACCGCCGAGGAACTGTTCGGCCACCGCGCCGCCGTCGCCGCCGGCCGCACCGCGCACGGCCTGCTGCCCGCCGTCTGCCCCCGCCACACCGCGGACTCCCCCGCACACCGCTGCGACGCCTTCGACACCCTCGACGACCTCGCCGCGGACGGCCCGTGGGCCGGCGCGATGACGGTCCACGACCGCGAGGACCGGCAGCGCGACATCCTCTGGTGGGCCTACCCGCTCGCCGAACCGGCCGGCCGCTCGCTGCTCGCCCTGGCCGCCGACGCCCGCCCGCTGCGCGCCTCCGGCCCCCGGATCGCCCTCGGCGAACGCCTCGTCCCGTACGCCGCCGCGCCCGCCGGGGGCCGCCCCGGACAGGTCACCGCCGCCTTCGCACCGCCCGCCGGGCAGGCCGCCGACGCGCTGGCCGCCCTGCTGCCCACCTGCTCCGCGGAGCGCCGCGGCCGACTGCTGTCCGCGCTGGCCGCCGCCGGCCCGCCCGCCCTGCGGGTGGACGACGCCACGCTGCTGCCGGTGCTGCCCTACCAGTCCTCGCCGGGCGGGCCGTCCGGCACCGCCCGGGTCGCCGCCGGGATCGGCCGCCGCTACCCCACCCCGCAGCAGCGGGCCGCCCAGCAGCGCGAGCGCACCGCCCGCCGCCCCGCGGAGCCGCAGCGCGGCGCGGGTGCCCGCGGCCCGCTCGGGGTACGGATACAGGCTGCCGGACCCGCAGCCGGCGCCACCGTCCCCGCCCCACGCGAAGCCGCCGCCCACGGCCCGACCCCGGGAGGCCCCGCCATCGACCCCGCCGCCCCGCCCGAACCGGCCCCGTCCCCCGCCGCCGTCCTGCCCGGCCCCGCCAGGGCCGCCGGCGGCGTCGAGGTGGTCCGCGGCCTGCCCGACGACGGCGACCTCGCCCTGCTGGCCTCGGTCGGCAGCCAGGTCGGCACCACCCTCGACCTCGACACCACCGCCCACGAACTGTGCCGGGTGCTGGTCCCCCGGGTCGCCGACTTCGCCTGCGTGGACCTGCTCGACGGCCTGCTCTCGGACGGCGAACTGCCCGCCGACCCGCCGGACGACCGCACTGTCCTGCGCCGCGTCGCCCGTACCTTCAACGCCTCCTCGCCGCGCTGGAGCCACGTCCTGGACGAGGGCTCGCTGCTGGCCATGCCGCGCTCCACCCCGCCCGGCCTGGCCCTGCAGGAGAACCAGCCGGTGCTGGTGCCGCTGATCTCCGCGGACGTCGCGGTCGACTACGCGGCCTCGCTGGGCGGCCCCGAGCTGGAGCCCGCCGTGGTGGGCCGCTCCATGCTGGTGCTGCCGCTGTCCGCGCGCGGCGCGGTGCTCGGCATCCTCAAGCTGCTGCGGCTGTCCGACCGGGCGCCGTTCACCCGCGCCGACGCCGACACCCTCAAGGAGATCGCCGCCCGCGCCGCGCTCTCCCTGGACAACGCCCGGCTGCACCGCGCCGAGTCCAAGGTCGCCACCACCCTGCAGCGCTCGATGATCCCGTCCCGCCCGCCGAAGATCCCCGGCGTGCAGATCGCCCACCGCTACATGCCGGGCGACCGGAAGGCCGAGGTCGGCGGCGACTGGTTCGACGCCATCCAGCTGCCCGGCAGCCGGGTCGCCCTGGTGGTCGGCGACGTGATGGGCCACGGCCTGCACTCGGCCGCCGCGATGGGCCGCTTCCGCACCGCCATGCAGACCCTCGCCGCCCTCGACCTGCCACCCGGCCAGCTGCTGCGACACCTGGACAACCTGGCCCACAAGCTCGGCGACGACCACCTCGCCACCTGCCTGTACGCCGTCTACGACCCGATCAACCGCACCTGCGAACTCGCCTCCGCCGGCCACGTCCCGCCGGTCCTGGTCCACCCCGACGGCCGCGGCGAGCTCCTCGACCTGCCCTCGGGCGCGCCGATCGGCGTCGGCGGGGTGCCGTTCGTCGCCAAGCGGATCGAGGTCTCGGACGGCTCGATGCTGGTGATGTGCACCGACGGCCTGGTCGAGGTCCGCGGCGGCGACATAGGAGAGGGCCTGGCCGCCCTGTGCGGCAACCTGATCGACCCCAAGCAGACCCCGGACGAGGCCTGCGACACCGTGCTGAACACCCTGCACTCCGACGACCGGCAGGACGACATCGCGCTGCTGGTGGCCCGCTTCGACGGCGTCCCGCCGACCGAGGTCGCCACCTGGCAGCTGGGCGTCACCGAGCTGGAGGTCGGCCGGGCCCGCCGCCTGGTGCGCGACCAGCTCGCCGCCTGGCAGCTGACCGCACTGTCCGAGACGGTCGAGCTGCTGGTCTCCGAACTGGTCACCAACGCCGTCCGGGTGGCCCGCTCCGAGGTGCAGCTGCAGCTGATCCGGGTCGACAAACTGCTGGTCGAGGTCAGCGACGACAACCACAACCTGCCGTCCCTGGAGCCCGCCGACTCGCTGTCCGAACAGGGCCGCGGCCTCAACCTGGTCAGCAAGCTCGCCGAGAAGTGGGGCACCGCCCGCAAGGCGGTCGGCAAGGTCGTCTACTTCGAGATGCCGCTGCCGAGGGAGCGGGCCTAGGCCCCGGCAGGACCCGGCGGGGAGGGCTCAGACCCCGACCGCCCGGGTCCGGCCCTGGGCGGCCACCGAGGCGGCCGCGCCGACCCCGGACAGCACCCGCGGCCAGTAGTCGCCGAACACCTCGATCCACACGGCGATCAGCACGGCCGTGCTGATCGCCACCAGGTGCTCCAGGCCCGCCAGGTTCGGCAGCACCGCCGCCTCCACCACCATCGCGCCGATCACGGCGCCGCCCGTCCACCAGGCCCGGCAGCGGAACGCCACCACCACGGCCAGCGCCACCACAGCCGCGGACGGGCCGGTGTCGCGCACGTGCGCCACCCAGCGCGGGAAGCCCAGCAGGTGGTGCGGGCCCAGCGCGACGGCGATCCGGGCGAACAGCGTGCCCGCCAGGGTGCAGACGTACGCGACGACCAGGGTCAGCCGCCGGCCCAGCACGATCTCCGCCACGCCGAACACCAGGAACACCTGGGCCAGCGCCCCCCACACCGGCAGGTCCAGGGCCGGCACGTACAGCGACAGCGGGGTGCGCAGCAGCGACACGTCCAGCGGCAGTGCCGCCTTGACCACCCCGATGTCGGCGACCAACCGGTCCCCGCCCGGCAGGTGCTGGACGATCGAGAACAGCAGCACCAGCGCGGTCGCCGCCGTCGCCAGCGGAACCGCGGCGAATTTCCGGCGCAGCACCCGTTCCTTCACGGTGCCGAACAGCGCCCCCCACTCGGCGGTCGCGGCCCGGCGGATTACCGCCCCGGGCCCCGACCGCACGCCCCCCGCGTGGGTGATCCGTTTCACGACCCGGTGCTCCCGTCCCGACGACGTTCGGACCTTTCCGACGTCCGTCCTGTTCTTCCGTGCCTCTTCTTCGACACTACGCATCGGATTGCCCGGAGGCATCAGCTTCCAAGACGGGTCGTGTCATACCGGGGTCTGATCTCCGGGCCCGCTCCGCCCCCCGGCGGAGGGACCACCGTCCCGGGCCCACGGGGCCGGGAAGTCGCGCTCAGCCCTGATGCCGCCGACGGAACAGCGCGGGCATGCTCGGCACCGTGATGAAACCCTCCGCGCGGGCCGAGGCGATGCCGATCCGGGGAATTTCGCTGCTCTTCTCGAAGAGCAGATAACGCGGCTCCCAGATCGGCCGGTATTTCGCATTCGCCCGGTACAGCGACTCGATCTGCCACCAGCGCGAGAAGAATCCGAGCACCGAACGCCACAGCCGCAGCACCGGGCCGGCACCCAGCTTCGATCCGCGCTCGAAAACCGAGCGGAACATCGCGAAGTTCAACGACACCCGTTCCAGCTCGACCTCCTTCGCGCGCTGCAGGAGTTCGATCACCATGAACTCCATCAGCCCGTTCTCGCTGTCCCGGTCGCGCCGCATCAGGTCCAGCGACAGGCCGTGCGCGCCCCATGGCACGAAGCTCAGCAGCGCCCGCAGCTCGCCGTCCCCGTCGAAGCACTCCAGCATCACGCAGCGCCCGTCGCCCGGGTCGCCGAGCCGGCCCAGCGCCATCGAGAAGCCGCGCTCGGTCGCGCCGTCCCGCCAGTGGTCGGCCTTCGCCACCAGCTCGGCCATCTCGCACTCGGGGATGTCCTCGTGGCGGCGGATCCGCACCGTGTACCCGGCCCGCTTGACCCGGTTGTAGGCCTGCCGGACCACCCGCATCGCCCGGCCGTCCAGCGAGAACTCGTCCAGCTCGACGATCGCCTCGTCGCCCAGCTCCAGCGCGTCCAGCCCGTGCCGGGCGTAGATCACGCCGGCCTCCTCGGAGGCGCCCATCACGGCCGGCACCCAGGCGTGCTCGCGGGCCTCGGCCAGCCACGCGTCGATCGCGCCCGGCCAGGCCTCCGGGTCGCCGATCGGGTCGCCGGACGCCAGCGTGACACCGCCGACCACCCGGTAGGCGACCGCCGCCTTCCCGCTCGGCGAGAAGACCACCGCCTTGTCCCGGCGCAGCGCGAAGTAGCCCAGCGAGTCCCGCTCGCCCTGCCGGTCCAGCAGCTCGCGCAGCTTCCGCTCGTCCTCGTCGGTCTGCAGCTCCTCGCCGCGCGGCGAGCGGAACGTGACGTAGACGACGACCAGGAACAGCACCGCGCTCATCGCGTTGATCGCCGCGTTCACCCAGGTCGGCACGGCGACCACGTCGGCCACCTTCGCCGACGGGGTCAGCGTGATCATCCGGTGCACGGAGTAGCTGAACCGGGTGCCGAAGCCCGCCCCGGCGACGGTGTTGGTCAGCTGCACCAGCACCGAGCCGATCAGGCCGCCCAGCACCAGGCCGCCGAACGCCGCGGCCACCGCGGTCTTCGGGTTGGAGCGGTCGCCCTTGGAGGTGAACTCGCGGCGCGAGACCAGCAGCGCGACCAGGAACAGGCCGGTCAGCACCACGGAGAAGTAGTTCCACGGGTGGGAGGCGAAGTGCTGGCCCCAGACCAGCAGCGCCAGGTAGCCGACGAAGGTCAGCCCGCCCAGCCCGGTGTTGAAGATCCACGCCGCCCGCTTGCGGCGGCGCATCGCCACCGCAAGGAACAGTGCCAGCGCCACCGAGGTCAGGCCGACCGTCACCAGGTAGGGGGTGAAGAACTCCCCCTCGTTGTGGCGCTCCACCTGGTTCCGGAACGGCACCGACAGCACCGCCACCAGGTTCAGCAGCGCGACCAGCCGCAGGTACCAGACCGTTGACGCGGCGGCCCGCTTGCGCCAGCGCTCCTGCGGGCCGGAGCCCTCTCCCCGGGCGGGGGACACGGCCGAGGCAGCCGTCTTCACTGTGGACACAGCAACCATTCCAGACGATCGAACATCGGGGCGCATCCGCGCGCGGTGTGCGCACTCCACCCCGGATTTCCATGGTTGCCCAGGGAAGATGAGAATTGCGTGAATCCGGTAGCGGATTCCCACCCCCGCCGATCGGCGGGGGTGACGGGCCGCTCCTGGGACCGAACCCGACCCCACGAGGGAGAGACATGCCGCCGACCCGGGTCCTGATCGTGGACGACGAGGTGCTGGTCCGCTCCGGGCTCGGCCTGATCGTCGGCTCGGCGCCCGACCTGGAGGTGGTCGGCGGCTGCTCCGGCGGCCAGGCCGAACAGCAGGCCCGGGCCCTCGACCCGGACGTCGTGCTGCTCGACGTCCGGATGCCCGACCTGGACGGCATCAGCGTGCTTCGCCGGCTGCGCGCCCTGCCCGACCCGCCGGCCGTCGCCATGCTCACCACCTTCGACACCGACGAGTACATCGGCACCGCGCTGCGGGCCGGCGCCGCCGGGTTCCTGCTGAAGGACACCGCCCCCGAGCAGCTCGTGCACGCCGTCCGGGTGCTCGCCGCCGGCGGCAGCGTGCTCTCCCCGACGGTCGCCCGCACCGTGATCTCCGGCTACGTGGACGGCGGCGGCCCCGACCTCACCGCCACCGCCCTCACCCACCGGCTCACCGGCCGCGAACTCGACGTGCTGGCCCTGCTCGGCGAGGGCCTCTCCAACGCCGAGATAGCGGACCGCCTGTTCCTCGGCACCGGCACCGTCAAGGACCACATCAGCGCCATCCTGGGCAAGCTCGGCGCCGCCAACCGGGTCCAGGCCGCCGTCATCGCGCACCGCGCCGGACTGGTCCGCGACCGGCGGGACGAGGGGTGACCGCCGCCCGCCACCGCTGGGCCTGGCTGCGCTCCCCGCGCACCACCCTGCTGCTCCCGGTGGCGGCCGCCGCCCTCGACTCCGCGCTGGTCGCCAAGGGCTCCGAGCCCTGGCAGCTCGCGCTGTCCGCCCTGTCCGTGCTCGCCCTGCTCGGCCGCCGCCGCCACCCGCTGACGGTGGCGCTGCTCACCCTGCCCGGGGCGTTCTTCAACGAGATCTGGCTGGCCCCGCTCACCGCCGTGTACTCGGTCGCCGCCGCCTACCCGAAACCGCGGATCCCGGTCACCTGCGCGGTCTGCTTCGCCCTGGTCGAGTTCTTCCACTGGCCGCTCGCCCCCGACCTGTTCGCCCTCAGCCGGGACAACGCGCTGTACGCCATCCAGTCCGCGATGCTCGGCGCCGGACCGGCCGCGCTCGGCATGCTCGCCCGCACCCGCCGGGAGCTCGGCGAACGCGTCACCGAACTCACCGAGGGCCGCCAGCGCGAGAGCCGGCTGCTCGCCGAGAAGGTGCTGGCCGCCGAGCGCGCCCGGCTGGCCCGCGAGATGCACGACGTGGTCTCCCACCAGGTCAGCCTGATCTCCGTCCAGGCCGGGGCGATCCAGGTCGCCAGCACCGACCCGGCCTCCCGGGACGGTGCCCGCACCATCCGCGAACTCTCCGTCCGCACCCTGGACGAACTGCGGCAGATGGTCGGCGTGCTGCGCGCCGCCGGCGTCGGCGCCGGCACCCCGCTCGCCCCGCAGCCCACCCTCGCCGACCTGCCCCGGCTGATCGACGGCAGCGGCCTGCCGGTCACCCGCCGGCTCGACCCCGGCCGCCGCACCTGGCCGGAGGCGGTCGAACGGGCCGCCTACCGGACCGTGCAGGAAGGCCTCACCAACATCAGCAAGCACGCCCCCGGCGCCGAGGTCACCGTCCGGGTCGCCGCCCGCGGCGGGAAGCTCCACGTCGAGGTCCGCAACGGCCCGCCGACCGGCCGCCCCGCCACCCCGCTGCCCGGCGGCGGCCACGGCCTGATCGGCCTGCGCGAACGCGCCGCCCTGCTCGGCGGCACCTTCACCGCCGGGCCCACCCCGGACGGCGGGTTCAGCGTGCACGCCGTCCTGCCCGCCTGAGAAACGCCGGAAGGCGAACCGGCCGGGAACACAGGGGCGGCACCACAAGGGCGGGAACAACAAAAAGCCCCGCAGATCCTGAGATCTGCGGGGCTTCGCTGTGCGCGAGGGGGGAGTTGAACCCCCACGCCCTTTCGGGCACTGGAACCTGAATCCAGCGCGTCTGCCTATTCCGCCACCCGCGCATGGGTGTTGTCTTCGGGAGCTTGTCGCTCTTTCGACTCTCCGAGAAGCTTAGCGCATCTCTTCGGGCCTTCCGTTCGGCTCCCTTGCGGGCGCCCCTTCCGACATGGAAAACATTAGCACGGCCGGAACCCCACCTGCGAATCCATTCCCCACGGCCCCCGGCACGGGTCCGGCCGGGCCGCAACCCGGGGCCGGTGCGAACGGGTGAGCGGACCGCCCAGTGGGTACCCTCCGGGCGCGACCTGGCCGGGGAACCGTACGGAAGGGCCGGGCGTGGATACGATCAGTACGGAAGTACCGCTTTCCAGCCGACGAGCCGGCCCGACCGACGCCCTGAGAGGGGGTGCCCCGTGGGAGTCCTGAAGAAGTTCGAGCAGCGACTCGAAGGTCTCGTGAACGGCACCTTCGCGAAGGTGTTCAAGTCCGAGGTCCAACCGGTGGAGATCGCCGGCGCCCTGCAGCGCGAGTGCGACAACAACGCCACCATCTGGAACCGGGACCGCACGGTCGTCCCGAACGACTTCATCGTCGAGCTCAGCCCGCACGACCACGAGCGACTCAGCCCCTACGCCACCCAGCTCGGCAACGAGCTGGCCGGCATGGTCCGCGAGTACGCCGAGGCCCAGCGGTACACCTTCATGGGGCCGCTGCAGGTCGCCCTGGAGAAGGCCGACGACCTCGACACGGGGCTGTACCGGGTGCGCAGCCGCACCCTGGCCGCCGAGGAGCCGCCGCGGCCGCCCGCGCCGCCCGCCGCCCCGCCCGGGTACGGCCGCCCGCCGACCCCGCCCGCCCCCGGCGCGCCCTGGCACCAGGCCCCCGCGGCCCCGTACGGCGCCCCGCCGCCGCCCGCCGCCCCGCCCGCGATGCCGCCCGCTCCCCCGGCCGCCGGCAACAACGTGCGGCCGTTCCCCGGCGCGGGCCACGGCGGTGCCGGCACCCGGCGCTGGATCGAGGTGAACGGCGCCCGGCACCAGATCAGCCAGAACGCGGTCGTCCTGGGCCGGTCCACCGAGGCCGACATCCGGATCGACGACCCCGGAGTCTCCCGCAAGCACGCCGAGATCCGCCCCGGGACGCCCGCCATGGTCATGGACCTCGGCTCCACCAACGGCATCGTGGTGGACGGGCAGCACACCCAGCGCGCTACGCTCCGCGACGGCTCCCGGATCGTCCTGGGGTCGACCACCATCGTCTACCGACAGGTCGAAGGGTAGAAGCGGGCCGGTATGTCTGATCTGACCCTCACGGTCATGCGGCTGGGCTTCCTCGCCGTGCTCTGGCTGTTCGTCATCGTCGCCGTGCAGGTGATCCGCAGCGACCTGTTCACCACCAAGGGCGCCGCGCGCTCCTCCGGGCAGCGCGGCGCGTCCGCCGCGCCGGCCGCGTCCGGGGCGGGCCGGCCGCCGCAGGGGCAGCCCGGCGGCGCCCAGCAGCAGGCCCGGCAGCGCCGCGGGCAGCCCACCCACCTGGTGGTCACCCAGGGCTCGCTGGCCGGCACCACCGTGGCGCTGCACGGTCAGACCGTCACGCTGGGCCGGGCGCACGACTCCACGATCGTCCTGGACGACGACTACGCGTCCTCCCGTCACGCCAGGATCTACCCCGATCAGGCTGGGCAGTGGACCGTCGAGGATCTAGGCTCCACCAACGGCACCTATCTGGACCGACAGCGGCTCACCACGCCGACGCCGCTCCAGATCGGCGTGCCGATCCGAATCGGCAGGACCGTCATCGAACTGCGGAAGTAGTCAGCGCATGAGGACCAGCTCCACCCGAAGGAGGGCCCGGACAGCATGAGTCTCGTGCTGCGCTTCGCCGCCGGCTCGCACAAGGGCCTGATCCGCGAGGGGAACGAGGACTCCGGCTACGCCGGGCCCCGCCTGCTCGCGGTGGCCGACGGCATGGGCGGGGCGGCGGCCGGTGAGGTCGCCTCCTCCGAGGTGCTCGGGTCGATCGTCCGCCTCGACGAGGAACAGCCCGGCGCCGACCTGCTGACGCTGCTCAACGACGCGGTGCAGACCGCCAACGACCGGCTCCGGCACATGGTCGAGCAGGACCCGCAGCTCGAAGGCATGGGCTGCACCCTCACCGCGCTGCTGTGGGACGGCCACCGGATGGGCCAGGTGCACATCGGCGACTCCCGCGCCTACCTGCTGCGGGACGGCCGGCTCGACCAGATCACCCAGGACCACACCTGGGTGCAGCGGCTGGTCGACGAGGGCCGGATCACCGCCGAGGAGGCCGAGACCCACCCGCAGCGCTCGCTGCTGATGCGCGCCCTGGACGGCCGCGGCCAGGTCGAGCCCGACCTGTCGATCCGCGAGGTCCGGGCCGGCGACCGCTACCTGATCTGCTCCGACGGCCTGTCCGGCCCGGTCAGCCACCAGACCCTGGAGGAGACGCTCGGCAGCTACTACGCGCCGCAGCAGACCGTCCAGGAGCTGATCCAGCTGGCGCTGCGCGGCGGCGGCCCGGACAACATCACCTGCATCGTCGCGGACGTGATCGACGTCGGTGCCACCGACACCCTGAGCGGCCAGGTCACGCAGGCCCCGGAGGTGGTCGGCGCGGTCGCCGACACCCAGCCGCACCCGATGCACGACCCGCACCTGCTGGACACCCCCGCCGGCCGGGCGGCCGGCCTCGGCCGCGCCCCGCAGCCCCCGCAGGGCGCCTTCGGGCCCGCCGAGGGCTACCAGGGCGGCTACGAGCAGCAGCCCGGCTACGGCGCCCCCGCCGGCGACTTCGGCCCCGCCGAGGGCTACCAGGACGGCTACGACCCGTCGGGCGGCTACGGCGACCCGGCCGCCTTCCCGCCCGGTGAGGGCGGCGAGTACGGCGGCCCCGCCGACCCGTACGAGGGCGAGGCCCCGCCGAGCCGGCGCAAGAAGAAGCGCGGCCTGAAGCTCACCCTGATCGGGGTGCTGGTGCTCGCGGTGCTCGGTGCCGGCGGCTGGTTCGCCTGGCAGTGGAACCAGAACCAGTACTACGTGGGCACCGACAACGGCCACATCGCCGTCTACCGGGGCCTCGACCAGAACCTGGCCGGGCTGAAGCTCAGCTCCGTCTACCAGCAGTTCGGCGACGTCGAACTGAAGTACCTGCCCGCGTTCCAGCGCGACCAGGTCGCCAAGAACATCCAGGCGAGCAGCCTGGACGACGCCCGGAAGCAGGTCGACGCGCTGCGCGCGCAGGCGGCCGTCTGCAAGAAGGTCGCCGATTCCAAGGCCGCCCCGGCCACCGGGGACGCCGCGCCGTCCGCCCCGCCGCTGACCGAGCAGGAGCAGCAGCTCGCCGTGTCCTGCTCGGGGCAGTAGGCCGGGGGCGATCCCGGGGGTTCCACAGGCATGAGCACATTCGACGTGACCAGCGGCAGCACGCCCACCACCGGGCGGCGCCGCGCCGTCGGCCGGTCCGCGGCGGGCGACGCCCCGAACCGGCGCAACACCGAACTCCTGATGCTGGCCTTCGCGCTGCTGATCCCGATCCTGGCGTACGCCAACGTCGGCCTGGCGATGGACGGCAGCCTGCCCTCCGGCATGCTCTCGTACGGCCTGGGCCTGGGCGTGCTGGCGCTCGGCGCGCACCTGGCGGTGCGGCGGTTCGCGCCCTACGCGGACCCGCTGCTGCTGCCGCTGGCGACGCTGCTGAACGGGCTCGGCGTGGTGATGATCTGGCGGCTCGACAAGGCCGGCAAGCTGCTGCGCAACAACTTCCCGGCGGCGAGCAACCAGCTGATGTGGTCCGGGCTGGGCATCGCGATGTTCATCGGCGTGGTGATCCTGCTGAAGGACCACCGGATCCTGCAGCGCTACACGTACATCTCGATGGTGGTGGCGCTGGTCCTGCTGGCCGCGCCCGCCTTCTTCCCGTCCCGGGCCGAGGACTTCGGCGCGAAGATCTGGATCCGCTTCGGCTCGTTCTCGATCCAGCCCGGAGAGTTCGCCAAGATCATCCTGACGGTGTTCTTCGCCGGCTTCCTGATGGTCAAGAAGGACGCCCTGGCGCTGGCCAGCCGCAAGTTCATGGGCCTGTACCTGCCGCGCGGGCGCGACCTGGGCCCGATCGTGGTGGTCTGGCTGCTGTCGATCCTGATCCTGGTGTTCGAGACCGACCTGGGCACCTCGTTCCTGTTCTTCGGCCTGTTCGTGGTGATGCTGTACGTCGCCACCGAGCGGACCAGCTGGATCGTCTTCGGTCTGGCGATGTCGCTCGGCGGTGCGGCCGTGGTGGCCTCCACCGAGCCACACGTCAAGGTCCGCATCAACGCCTGGCTGGACCCGATGGCGGCGTTCGCGCCGAAGCCGCCGCCGCAGTCCTCCGAGCAGATCGGGCAGACTCTGATGTCGCTCGGCTCGGGCGGCACGATCGGCACCGGGCTCGGGCAGGGCCGCAGCTGGCTGATCCAGTTCGCGGCGAAGAGCGACTTCATCCTCGGCTCGTTCGGCGAGGAGCTGGGCCTGACCGGTCTGATGGCGCTGTTCATGATCTACGGCCTGGTGGTGCAGCGCGGCCTGCGCACCGCCCTGTCGGCCCGCGACCCGTTCGGCAAGCTGCTGGCGGTCGGCCTGAGCTCGGCGTTCGCGCTGCAGGTGTTCGTGGTCGCCGGCGGCGTCACCGGCCTGATTCCGCTGACCGGCATGACCATGCCGTTCCTGGCGCAGGGCGGATCGTCGGTGGTGGCGAACTGGGCGCTGATCGCCATCCTGTTGAAGATCAGCGACACCGCCCGCCGGCCGGCCGCCGAACCGGCCGCCGCCATCCCGGAACCGGCCGGGCCGGAGCGGTTCGGACCCGGCACCGGCGCACCGGACCAGAGCAGGGGAGCGTCCTCGTGAACAAGCCGATCCGCCGGGTGTCGATCTTCTGCCTGGTCCTGATCCTCGCCCTGATGCTGCGGGTGAACTGGGTGCAGGGCGTGCAGGCCTCCGACTGGGCCAACAACCCGCACAACGACCGCGCAAAGTACGACCGGTACGCCTACCCGCGCGGCAACATCATCGTCGGCGGCCAGGCCGTCACCAAGTCCGACTTCGTCAACGGCCTGCGCTACAAGTACAAGCGCTCCTGGGTGGACGGCCCGATGTACGCGCCGGTCACCGGGTACTCCTCGCAGACCTACGACGCCAGCCAGCTGGAGAAGCTGGAGGACGGCATCCTCTCCGGCACCGACTCCCGGCTGTTCTTCCGCAACACCCTGGACATGCTGACCGGCAAGCCCAAGCAGGGCGGCGACGTGGTCACCACCATCGACCCCAAGGTGCAGAAGGCCGGCTTCGAGGGCCTCGGGAACAAGAAGGGCGCCGCGGTCGCCATCGACCCGAAGACCGGGGCGATCCTGGGCCTGGTCTCCACCCCGTCCTACGACCCGGGCACCTTCGCGGGCGGCACCGACGAGGACGCCAAGGCCTGGACGGCGCTCAACAACGACCCGAACAAGCCGATGCTGAACCGGGCGTTGCGCGAGACCTACCCGCCCGGCTCGACCTTCAAGCTGGTCACCGCGGCGACCGCGTTCGAGACCGGCAAGTACCAGAAGCCGACGGACACCACCGACACCCCGGACCAGTACATCCTGCCCGGCACCAGCACCCCGCTGCGCAACGCCAGCCCCACCGAGGACTGCGGGGACGCCACCGTCCAGCACGCGATGGACCTGTCCTGCAACACGGTGTTCGGCAAGATGGGCGCCGAGCTGGGCGGCGACAAGCTGCGCGCCCAGGCCGAGAAGTTCGGCTTCAACAACGACCAGGTGGACATCCCGGTCCGGGCCACCGCCAGCTACTTCCCGAAGGACTCCAAGCCCGACGGCACCGCGATGGACGCCATCGGCCAGCACGACACCCGGGCCACCCCGCTGCAGATGGCCATGGTGGCGGCGGCGATCGCGAACAACGGCTCGCTGATGCAGCCGTACCTGGTCGCCCAGGAGGGCTCGGCCGGGAACGTGATCTCCACCCACACCGAGCACCAGATGTCGCAGGCGGTCTCGCCGGCCACCGCGCAGAAGCTCCAGCAGCTGATGGAGTCGGTGGTGCAGAACGGCACCGGCAGCAAGGCGAAGATCCCCGGCGCGACGGTCGGCGGCAAGACCGGCACCGCCCAGCACGGCCAGGACAACGCGGGCCTGCCGTTCGCCTGGTTCGTCTCCTACGCCAAGGGCCAGGACGGCAAGCAGGTCGCCGTCGCGGTGGTGGTCGAGGACGGCGACAGCGAGCGGAACGAGATCTCCGGCGGCTCGCTGGCCGCGCCGATCGCCAAGGCGATGATGCAGGCGGCGCTCGGCAAGTAGATCGGTCGTATCCGTCACATTCCGGCCATCGATCCTCGATCGGTGGCCGGAATTGTCACAATGGGACGGTCCGGGTCGATACCGGTCTGGTCTCAGCTGGCAGGCTGCCACAGGCGGGTCAGGTTCGCCCGGTAGCGTATCCGCCAGCAGCGGGTGTACCCGCAGCCAGTCCGCGGCCGTCACCGCGGACGCCGGCACCGTGAAACCACTGCGGCGGCGGCCGCGTCACAACAGAGCGTGCGGGGACACTACGTCACATCCTCACCGACCGGTGGGGGAGAGGGTCGGAGATATGGAAGAGCCTCGTCGCCTAGGCGGCAGGTACGAGCTCGGCGGCGTCCTCGGACGCGGTGGCATGGCCGAGGTGTACCTCGCCCACGACACCCGGCTCGGCCGCCAGGTCGCCGTGAAGACCCTCCGCACCGACATGGCCCGCGACCCCTCGTTCCAGGCCCGGTTCCGCCGCGAGGCGCAGTCCGCGGCCTCGCTGAACCACCCCGCCATCGTCGCGGTCTACGACACCGGCGAGGACTACATCGACGGGATCTCCATCCCGTACATCGTGATGGAGTACGTCGAGGGCTCCACGCTGCGCGAACTGCTGCACACCGGGCGGCGGCTGCTGCCCGAGCGGGCGCTGGAGATGACCATCGGCATCCTGCAGGCGCTGGAGTACTCGCACCGCGCCGGCATCGTGCACCGTGACATCAAGCCCGCCAACGTCATGCTGACCCGGCAGGGCAACGTCAAGGTGATGGACTTCGGCATCGCCCGCGCGATGGGCGACGCCGGCATGACGATGACCCAGACCTCCGCGGTCATCGGCACCGCCCAGTACCTCTCCCCCGAGCAGGCCAAGGGCGAGACCGTCGACGCCCGCTCCGACCTGTACTCGACCGGCTGCCTGCTGTACGAGCTGCTCACCGTCCGCCCGCCGTTCGTCGGCGACTCCCCCGTGGCGGTGGCCTACCAGCACGTGCGCGAGGAGCCCGCCCCGCCGTCCGCGTACGACCCCGAGGTCCGCCCGGAGATCGACGCGATCGTGCTGAAGGCGCTCGCCAAGGAGCGCGACTACCGCTACCAGTCCGCCGACGAGATGCGCGACGACATCGAGCGCTTCCTCGACGGCCTGCCGGTCGCCGCCGCCCAGCAGGCCGCCTACGGCATGGGCGCGGCCGGCTACGGCTACGACCAGGGCAACGGGCAGTACGACCCGTACGGCCAGACCAACGTGCTGCCCCAGCAGGGCGGCCCGACCACCGTGCTGCCGCCGGTCGGCAACCAGCAGCCCGCGCCGTACGGCGGGTACCAGGACGGCGGCTACGGCAACGGCAACGGCGGCGGCTACGACGACGGCTACGAGGGCCGCGGCAGCCGGCGGCGCGAGGAGCAGCCGAAGAAGAGCAACACCTCCTGGATCGTCCTGGCCGTCGCGGCGGTGCTGGTCCTGGTCGGCGCGTTCTTCGTGGTGCAGGCGATGGTGAAGACCGGCGGAGGCGCCTCCAAGACCAGCGTCCCGAACCTGGTCGGCAAGTCGCTCCCCGACGCGCAGGCGGCGGCGAAGTCGCAGAACCCGAAGCTCACGGTGGCCGCGGGCGACCCGATCGCCTGCCCCGACACCAAGATCCAGAAGGACCAGGTCTGCACCCAGGAGCAGGCCGCGGGCACCGAGGTCGCCGTCGACACCAAGATCATCGTGCACCTGTCCTCCGGCCCGGCCCAGGTCGACGTCCCCGACGTCACCAACCAGACCAAGGACGCCGCCACCGCGGCCCTCTCCGCCAAGGGCTTCCAGGTCACCGTCAACTACAGCAACGACGACAAGGTCGACCAGGACAAGGTCATCTCGCAGTCGGTGTCCGGCAAGGCCGCGACCGGAACCCTGATCACCCTGGTGGTCTCCTCCGGCTCGCAGAAGGTCACCGTGCCGAACCTGGTCGGCCAGTCCCAGGACAACGCCTCCCAGCAGCTCGCCGAGCTCAACCTGACGGCGAACGTGGTCACCAAGACCGTCACCGACCAGACCAAGGTCGGCCAGGTCATCGACCAGTCGGTGCCGAAGAACAGCCAGGTCAAGAAGGGCACGCAGGTCACCCTGACGGTGGGCAAGCTGGCCGACAAGGTCACCATGCCGCCGCTGCAGAACCTGAAGGTCGGCGATGCCATCGCCAAGCTCAACGAGCTCGGCCTGCGCTACCAGCTGGCCGGCCCGCAGGACTCCAACGCCGTGGTGGTCAGCTCCAACGTGCCGGCCGGCACCCAGCTGAACCCGAACGACATGGTGATCCTGGTCGTCAAGTCCGCGGACAAGCCGTCCCTGCCCTGACCGGCAGCGCACCGCACGAAGGGCCGCACCGTCCGGGACGGTGCGGCCCTTCGGCGTTGACGGCCCGTCAGCGCAGCTCGGGCGGCGGCGTGCGGCGGGCGTCCACCGGATCCACCCGGACCAGCTTCGCCCACACCGCCATCCGGTAGCGCGAGGTGTACACCGGCGTGCAGGTGGTCAGCGTCAGGTACCGGCCCGGGCCGGTGAACGGCGAGCCCTCCGGGACGGGCGCCACCACGCCCACGTTGTACTTGGAGGTCTGCGGCAGCGTCCCGGCGACCTGGTACACGTACCAGTCGTCCCGGGTCTCCACCACCACCGCGTCGCCGTCGACCAGCCGGTCCAGGTCGTGGAACTTCGCGCCGTGCCCGTCCCGGTGCGCCGCCAGCGCGAAGTTGCCCTCCGGGTCCCACGGCATCGCCGAACGGTACGGCTCCTCGTACACCCCGGCCACGCCCTCGTTGAGCACCTCGGCGGTGGTGCCCATCCGGATCAGCGTCTGGTCGTCCTTGCCGAACGCCGGCACGTGCAGGAACCCGATGCCGTCACCCGCCGCGTACTCCACGGCAGGTGACGCCTCGTCACCGGGACCGGGCGACAGCGGGGCGCTCCAGGTCTGCCGCAGCCGGTCCCCCTGCCGGTCCGCGTGCCGCTGGGCGACCACGTCCGTCCACCACAGCGAGTACCCGACGAACAGGGCCAGCACCAGGCCGAGGGTGATCAGCAGCTCCCCCGCCAGCCCCAGGGCCGAAGCCACCCGTCCGCGCCGCTGCCCGCTCCGAATGGCTGTGCCCATGGTGCCGTGCCTCGCTGCTCAGTGTTGCCCGGTCAGCGCCTCCGGCTGCCCCTGGCTCCTCGGCCGTTCCTCGACCATCTTGCCAAACACGATCAGCCTTCCCCGGGCACTGAACTCCGGCGTGCATGTCGTCATCGTCAGATAGCGCCCCGGCGCGGTGAACGGCGAGCCCTTGGGCACCGGCTGGATCACCGCCACGTTGCTCGGCGGCGTCTCCGGAATGCCGCCCGCCACCTCGTACGTGTAGTACGCCGTGGCCGTCTCCACCACGATCCGGTCGCCCGGCGCCAGCTGGCCGATCTTCCGGAACGGCTGGCCGTGCGTGGTCCGGTGCGCCGCGACCGCGAAGTTGCCGGCCTGGTCGGACGGCATCGCGGTGCCCGCGTAGTGGCCGACCAGGCCCTTGTCCAGCACCTGCTGCTTGTTGGTGCCCTCGGCGATCGGGTACGTCAGGTCCAGCTTCGGAATGTGGATGATCGCGAAGCCCTTGCCGGGCTCGAACGCGGTCTGCGGCGGCGGCGTGGCACCGCCGGGCTGCGGGGCGGCCGGCTGCGCCCACTGCTGCTCCAGCTTCTTGCCCGCGGCGTCGGCGGCGTTGTCCGCCACCACGTTGGTCCACCACAGCTGGTAGGAGACGAACAGCAGCATCACCACGCCGAGGGTGATGAACACCTCGCCCACCACCCGGGCCAGCACCACCCGCTTGCGCTCCTTGGGCCGCGGCGGGCGCGGGCCCGCGGCCCGCCCGGCGGCCCGGCGCCGTCCGGTGCCCGCGCGCAGGCCCACCGGCCCCTGGGCGCGCCGGCGCCCGGCCCGGCCGTCCGCCCCCGGTATCGCCCCGCGGTCCGGCCCGTCGGCGGGCAGGCGCAGCTGCAGGGTCTGCTCCGGGGCGGGCTCGTACACGCCCCAGCCGTCCGGCTCGTCCTGGTCCTCGGGAACGCCCCGCTCCGGGCGCACGGCGGTCATCCGTCAGCTCCGGCCGATGACCGGCGCGAGTCCCGAGGAGCGGCCCACCGCCTCCGGGAAGCCGCACTCGGCCAGCCAGTTGGCGAGCATCCGGTGCCCGCCCTCGGTGAGCACCGACTCCGGGTGGAACTGCACGCCCTCGACCAGCAGTTCACGGTGCCGCAGGCCCATGATCACGCCGCTCTCGGTGCGCGAGGTGACCACCAGCTCGGCGGGCACGGTGTCCGGCTCGACCGCCAGCGAGTGGTAGCGGGTGGCGGTGAGCGGCGAGGGCAGGCCCTCGAACACCCCGCCGTCCTCGTGCACCACCGACGAGGTCTTGCCGTGCAGCAGCTCCGGTGCCCGGCCGACCACCGCGCCGTAGGCCACGGCGATCGACTGCAGGCCCAGGCACACCCCGAACAGCGGCAGCCCGACCTCCGCGCAGCGGTGCACCATCTCGACGCACACCCCGGCCTCCTCGGGCGTCCCGGGCCCGGGGGACAGCAGCACCCCGTCGTAGCCCTCCTCGCCGTCCCTGGGCCGGGCGTGAGCCACCGTCAGCTCGTCGTTGCGGACCACCTCGCAGACCGCACCCAGCTGGTACAGGTACTGCACGATGTTGAAGACGAAGCTGTCGTAGTTGTCGACCACGAGGATCCGGGGCGGGTGGCCGGCGGAGGTCATCGCTACTCCTGGGGGTGTGCGGGCGTCGAGGGGCGGACGGGACGGGGACGGGGCCCGGTTCAGCCACCGGCGCCCTGGTCCACCGTCACGTTCCCGAAGGGGAGCAGCGGCTCGGCCCACGGGAACACGTACTGGAACAGGACGTAGACCACCCCGAGGACGAGCAGCAGCGCGATCAGCGCACGCACCGGCGCGGGGCCCGGAAGATGCCGCCAGATCCAGCCGTACATGGTGCTCCTCGATGGTCGGGTCGGCACAAGCGTAGACGCCAGTCCGTCCCGCCCAGGCCGGTATCCGCCCAACAGGACCGGCGCGGCGGCCTACTGGGCCGAGGCGGCCCGCAGGTCGATCGATCCGGCGTACCCTGGCAGGCTCAACTCGCCGCTCTCCTGGACCTTCCAGCCCAGCCCGTAGGCGGCCACGTAGCCCAGGTAGTTGCGGATCGTCGGGTCGGCGTCGATCGCGGCGTGCAGCGCCTCGGTCTTCCCGACCGCGCGGATCACGTACGGCGGCGAGTAGACCCGGCCCTGCAGCAGCAGCGTGTTGCCGACGCAGCGCACCGCGCTGGTGGAGATCAGCCGCTGGTCCATCACCTGGATGCCCTCGGCGCCGCCGCGCCACAGGGCGTTCACCACGGCCTGGATGTCCTGCTGGTGGATCACCAGGTCGTTCACGCCGGGCTCGGGGACGCCGGGGATCCGGGCGGTGGCGTTCGGCGGGGCGTCGTCGAGCGTGACGGTCAGCCCGGGCCCGCGCAGCGCGTCCAGCCCGGCGTCCTGCTGCAGCGCGGCCAGCCTGGCGGTGTCGTCCGGGCTCTGCCCCTGCTCCCGGGCCAGCCGGTCGGCGCGCTCCTGGTCGGCCGCGACCTGCTCCTGGAGCTGCTGGTTCTGGGTGGAGCGCTGCTGGATGACGTCGCTGAGCTTGAGCAGCGAGTTGTCGGTGCGCAGGTCGGTGCCGTGCGCGGTCTCCGCGCTGACGTAGAAGAGCAGCCCGGCGAGTGCGAAGACGGTGCAGGTCAGGGCATGTCCGACAATTCGACCTCGGCGCGGGCGCGCGGTCGGGCTCGGCGAAGAAATCGTGGAATCAGGCACCGTACCCTTATCTCCCTCAGACCCGGCGAGCCACTACGCTAACGGACGCCGGTGGCATGTGCGGAGCTCCGGTCGTACCGACCGGTCCCGTGTGCCACCCCGCCCCCACTGACCACCTGCGCGGTCACAGCGCATCGACAGGAGAGCCCCTCGTGCCGAAGTCTCGACTCCGCAAGAAGGCCGACTACACGCCGCCGCCGTCCTCCGCGACCGCCGTGAAGATCAGTTCCGGCCGGAGCTGGGTGGCACCGCTGATGCTGGTGCTGTTCCTGATCGGCCTGGCCTGGATCGTGAGCTACTACGTGACCAGCGGCACCTGGCCGATCCGCAGCTGGGGCAACTGGAACATCCTGGCCGGCTTCGGCTTCATCGCGGCGGGATTCGGCGTCTCCACGCAGTGGAAGTGAGGCCGGCGCCGCCCTCCGGGCGGCGTCCGGTCCGACCGCTCACCACACCGCTCCGGCCCTCGGCAGGGGCGGTCGTCGGTGTGTCCGGACGGCGGTCGACCACGGAGCGTCCGAACGTTTATCCACAGGGTTGTCCACACTGGGGAAAACTCCGCCAGCCCTGTGGATAACTCGCAACGCAGCAGGATAACGCGCGTAGAAACGGGAAATCCAATCGGCCGTCCCGCTCCAGCGTCCACCGCCTGTGGACAGAGCGCGCCGATGCCCGTCAGCCCGGCAGCCGTGCCATCCCGGCCAGCACCAGGCCCAGGCTCGCCGCCAGCACCGCGACCGTCGTCAACCCCTGCACCAGGTTCCGGTGCGCCCGTGGGGCGTACATCATGCCCGCGCCGATGACGACGCCGGCCGCCAGCCCGCCGAGGTGGGCCCGCCAGTCGATCCCGCTCAGCGAGAACGTGATCACCAGGTTCACCACCAGCAGCACGATCACCGGCTGCAGCGGCACCCGGTTCACCCGGAACAGCACGCCGGTCGCACCCAGCAGCCCGAAGATCGCACCGGACGCACCGACCGTGAACAGCTGGTCCGGCCCGGCCGTCAGCAGGAACGACAGCGCGTTGCCCGCGATGCCCGCCGCCAGGTACAGCGCCAGGAACCGCACCCGGCCCAGCACCCGCTCCAACTGGGGGCCGAGCACCCAGAGCGAGAACATGTTGGTCGCGATGTGCAGCAGGCCGCCGTGCACGAACATCGCGGTCACCAGCCGGTACCACTCCTCCGGCCCGGCGGCCATCCCGTACCGCAGGCCCGGCAGCGGCGCCCAGCTGACCAGGCCGAGCTTGACCTGCCACTCCTTGGAGACGTACTCGGTCAGCAGGAAGACCAGCAGGTTCAGGCCGATCAGCACCTTGGTGACCAGGGCCCCGTCCCCGAGCGCCAGCACCCCGCCGAACGTCGTCCGCGGCCGGGGCCGCTCGGCGGCCGCGCCGTGCACGCACTCCGGGCACTGGAAGCCCACCGAGGCGGGCACCATGCACTCCGGGCAGACCGGCCGGCCGCACCGGGCGCAGGACACTCCGGTCTCCCGCTCGGGGTGCCGGTAACACCGGGGCAGCCCGGCACCGTGGCCGTCCACAGGCGTCGGCCGCACGGGCTCGTCCGGAAGCATCGGCGCAGTTCCTCCTCAACGAAACGGTCCCGGCGCCGCCGCCGCGTCGAACGGGGCACCGCCGGGACCGTCCAGGCTACTGCGCGCCGGGGCGCGCGGGGCCGCCCCGCGGGGCGGCAAGGGCCCGAATCAGCCGCGCGAGACGACGACCGACTCGATCACCACGTCCTCGACCGGGCGGTCGTAGGGCTTGGTGGTGGCGGTGGTGGCGATCGCGTCGACGACCTGCCGGCTGGCCGCGTCCACGACCTCGCCGAAGATGCTGTGCTTGCGGTTCAGCCAGCTGGTCGGGGCCACCGTGATGAAGAACTGCGAGCCGTTGGTGCCCGGGCCGGCGTTGGCCATGGCCAGCAGGTACGGGCGGTCGAACGACAGGTCCGGGTGGAACTCGTCGCCGAACTTGTAGCCCGGGCCGCCGGTGCCGTTGCCCAGCGGGTCGCCGCCCTGGATCATGAAGCCGTCGATGACCCGGTGGAACACGGTGCCGTCGTACAGCGGCTTGGCAGCCAGCTCGCCGGTCTCCGGGTTCTTCCACTCGCGGGTGCCCTCGGCCAGCTCGACGAAGTTGGCCACGGTCTTCGGGGCGTGGTTCGGGAAGAGCTTGACCACGATGTCACCGCGGTTGGTCTTCAGAGTGGCGGTGAGTTCCTCGGCCACGGGAGTACCTTCCTGTCTTTCAGCTGACTATCCGAGGAATCATCCCACGGGTGCCGCAGACGGCTCAGCCGAAGGTGCTCGGCAGATAAGCAGCATGCATGATCTCCTATCAGGTGGAAAGGTGCATACCCGGACAACGCCGGACACCCGCCGAGAAGGAGAAGCCCGTGAGCCGTACGGACACCGCGCGCGAGACCGCCGGACGGGCGAGGGACGCCGTCGCGCCCTACGCCGCGTCCGCCAAGGAGGCCGCCCTGCACTACGCCGAGGAGGCCCGGCAGGTGCTCGGCCCCCGGCTGGAGGCGCTCGGCCCGAAGGCCGCGGCCGCCGGGGCACAGGCCCGCAGCGGGGCCGGCCAGGCCGCCCACGCCGCCCGGGTGCAGTACGCCAAGCACCTGGCCCCGCACTTGGAGCACGCCTTCTCCAGCCTTCCCCCGGACACCCAGAAGGGCGCCCTGAAGGCGTTCCACCGGGCCCAGGAGGCCGCCCTCGCCGCCAAGCTGTCGGCCGGTCAGGCCGCCTGCCAGGCCCGGGCGACCGTCGCGCCCAAGGTCGCCGAGACCTTCCAAGCCGCCAAGGAGAGCGTCACCCCGCTCGCCCACGAGGCACAGACCCGCGGCGCCGCCGCGATCACCGCACTGCAGGGCAACGTCACCGCCGCCGAGATCAGCGGCCTGGCCGCCAAGAACGCCAAGAAGAAGCGCTGCAACAGCCGGGCGACCGGCCTCGCCGTCGCGGGCGCGATCGCCATCGGCGCCGGCGTCGCAGCCTGGCAGTGGTACCGCAAGCAGAACAACCCCGAGTGGCTGACCGAGCCCCCGGAGCCCGCCTCCGCCCCCCTCACCCCGGGCATCGCGCCCGAACCGGGCACCGCCGCCGGCGCACCCGTCGGCGGGGCGGTCGTGAACGGCTCCGTCCCGCACGACGACCTGGAGGACGCGGAGGCCGGCCCCGTCGCGAAGCCCACCCCGCCGCCGACCGAGCCCGCCGACGACGACCGGCCCAAGCCGCACGACCCGCGCAAGCCGCACTGAACCCGCACCGCGGTCCGGGCAGGACCGCAGGCACACGGAAACGGCCCCCGACCTGTACCCCAGGTCGGGGGCCGTTCAACGACTGTGGAGCCTAGGGGAGTCGAACCCCTGACATCTGCCATGCAAAGACAGCGCTCTACCAACTGAGCTAAGGCCCCGAGCAACGGGCACTAGCCTACCCGCTCCCGGGCAACGCCCAGCGCGGGTTTCGGACCGGCCCCGGCGCGCGCTCCGCGGGCCGGTCCGAGGAAGACTCGTGCGTCGACTCAGCGGCCGGCCGGGACCGGGTCGGTGGCCTCGGTCCACAGGTCCTGCTCGGCGCGGTCCGCCTGGACCTGACGGTAGACAAAGAAGCCGCCGAGGGCGACCAGGGCGACCAGGAGGAGCTTCTTCACCGCGGGACCTCGTCCTTCTTGCTTGCTTGGATGTAGGGGCACGAACCAGCGGTCAGGCTGAAGACCGCCCTGGGGCCGATGATACACACCGGTAACCGGTTCAGAAGCGGCCCCCGCCATCGCCAACCGGCCGATCTGCAAGCGCCTTTGACGCTCCCCCACCAGTACGGTCATCGGACTGCGGGCCCGCTCCCCACCCTCACCGACGCCCCCGGGTGCGCCGCCGGTTCCGAACCGGTGGCGCACCCTTCGCCCCCTTTGCCCGTCCGGACGACTACTTGTGCCGCCGCCTGCGCAGGTGCGCGACGTCCCGCCGGATCGCCCGGACGTCCTCGCCCAGCGAGTCCAGCCGCGCGCCGTGGGCGTCCAGCCGGGACTCCTGCCGGGAGATCCGCTCGCCGATCGCGGTGATCACCTTTCCCTGCGCGTCCAGCCGCCGGTCCACCGAGCCGAGCGCGTGGGCCAGCTCGGCGACCGCGCCCGGCAGGTCCTCCGCGGTGAAGCCGTGCCCCGGCGCCTCCTCCGACCCCTCGGCCACCGGCGGCGGGGACGGCGGGCAGGGCTCGAACGGCTCCAGCCCGTCGATCCGGCACCGCCAGGCCGCGACGGCCGGATCCCGCCGCTCCGCCTCGTGCTCGTCCCACCGCAGCTCGCTCCAGCGCTTCCACGGCCGGGCCCGGAACGCGTGCACGACCGGCGGCCCGGCCACCGGGCGGGCCGCCGTCCCGACCAGGTCGAGCAGTCGGCTGCGGACCCGGCGGGCGACCTCGCTGTCCCGCAGCAGCATCGCGACGTTCAGCACGGCGCGCCGCGAGTACAGGGCCACGCCGTTGCCGCCGCCCTGGGGGCGCCGGGCGCCGTCGCCGGCGGGTGCCTCGATGCCGCTGACCTGCCAGAGTGACATCATGTAACTCTGGTGCGCCGGGTTATCCACAGGCTTGAGCACCGTGTACCCGTTGCTCTCCAACTCCTGGCGGTGGCGGCGGACCATCTGCCGGAGGACGTTCTCACCGACCCCGAAGTAGTCGGCGACCATCCGCGTGGTGACGTGCAGTCCGTCGGGCAGCAGGACGAGGGCCTTGACCTCGTCGAGGACTTCGGTGCGCCCGCACAGGCCGCTTCGGAGCGTCCTGGATTCGAGCAGCGCGGCTTCCATGGACATGGGGATGCCTCACAGGGTGGAAGAAGACGTGACGTGGGAACCGCCCAGTCGCCCGGGGCGGGCGGGGCCGGTCGTCCGCCGGCCGGAGCAGAGGTCGCGCTACGTCCCACGTCACCCAATGACCGGGTCTGTCGCCCGGCTATCCCCGACTTCACATCAGTTTCGAGTCAGCTCACCCTGTGTTGCCTCTGCGCACCGGGTTCAACGAGCCGGGGCGGGCGGGGTCACGGCCGATCGCGGGGGAGAACGTCGAAGGCCCCGATCACCAGGTGATCGGGGCCTTCGCGCCGGTGGGCCTAACAGGACTTGAACCTGTGGCCTCTTCCTTATCAGGAATAGTGCTTTCCGCAGGTCAGCAGCGCCCAGCGTTCCCGCAGGTCAACAGTTTCTACACCTGTCCGACACTGCCCGACACTGGCCAACACCGCGATCCCGAGCCGTGATTCCGGACGAATTCCGGACTAGGCAACTACCCGCAGCCTGCGGGAATGCGGCTCGCGGCGGGCCCGGGCTTCCTTCCAGTCGGCCATCGCCACGAGCACCTGGCCCGCCGCGTCGGAGGCCGCGTGGGTGTAGAGCCACGTCACCTCGCCGCCCCGCTCGTGGCCCAGCAGCTCCTGGGTGACCGCCTCCGGCACGCCACGGTCGTGCCACCTGGATGCGACGGTGTGGCGCTGGTCGTGGAAGTCCGGCCAGTAGTCCGTTCGACTCTTCTCGACCTCGACCAGGCGGCCCGTCTGCGGGTTCAGCACCTCCTCTTTCCAGGTGCGCACCGTCTGGCGCCCAACGCCGCTATCCATGATCGCCTTGATCCACAGGCGTCGGAACGCGCTCCGCCGAAGCGGCGCCCGACCGGCCTCGCCCTTCCGGTTGCGCCGGTTCCGGCCGTGGAAGACGAGCTCCTCCGGGTGGAGACCGTCCTTCGGGTCGGTCCGCGCGGTGCTCGGCTGCTCCTCGGCCAGATGCTGGCGCAGCACCCGCACCGCCAGCGGCGTCAACGGAACGGTGCGCAGGCCCGCATCGCTCTTGGGGTACGCCTTGCGGCGCAGGTGCCCGCGGGTCTCCGTGAGGACTTCCCGCACCTTGATGCGGGCCCCGGCCAAGTCGACCCAGCAGGCGCGCAGGCCGGCCAGCTCACCCCACCGCAGCCCGGTCTCCTGGGCGACGATCTGAAGTGTGTGGTGGTAAGAGGGGAGACAGGCCCGGACGCGCCAGAGCTGGGCGTACGTCGGCGGCCGGCGGTCGTCCGGGTGCTTGCCCTTCGCCTTGGGCAGCTTCACCCCGTCGCAGGGGTTCGAGAGAATTCGCCGATCCAGGACGGCCGCGGTCATCATGCGGTCCATCACCTGGAACACCTTGCTGATGCTCGATGGGACCAGCGGCCCCTCCAGCCCGGACACCCAGGTCTGGATCTGGAGCCATGATGGTGCGAGCAGCGGCTGGGCGCCCCACCGGGGCCCGATGTAGTTGGTGTAGGCCCAGACGTCTCGGGCTTTGGTGTTCTCCTCGGCGTTCTTCATCGTCTCCTGGAAGAGCTCCCACCAGGCGCTGATCTTGATCTCGCCGCGCCGCGGGTCCAGCCACTTGCGTTCGCGGATCTCGGTGCGTGCCTTCTCCAGGAAGGCGATCGCCTCGTCCTCGTTCTCGAAGTTCCTCGCATACTCACGCTCGCCGGGCGGGTAGACGCGAGCCTGCCAGGCGCCGGTGCAGTCCCGGCGCCGCCGGCGCTTGGGTTCGGGGAACTCGGTGATGCAGCGGGGGCAGCCGCACTGCATCGACGGCATCTGCCTCGGGTTGTTGGTGGCCTTACGCCCCACGGAGGATCACCTGCCGGTGGTCGTCGCGACGCCCGGCGTGCGGGACGGCACGGTACTCGGGCGGCAGGGGGATGGTGTCCCCGCAGAAGCAGAACAGTGCACCTTCGTCGGCGGCCGGCGCGTCGAGGTCGCTCAGGAGGGCGCCGATTTCGGCCACTGCGGTGCGGGGGTTGGCGTCACGCCGAACGAGGATCGAGACGCTCGGCGGGTCGTACAGGACGGGCTGGACCGCCAGGTCGACGTGGCGGATACGGATGCACATGGGCCACCCCCAGAATTCGGCACAACGGCATGGGCGTACGCGTGTGCCGCAGCTGGAGGAGGTTCCGCGGCTCGGGCCGTCGGCGGATGGAGGGGTGCCGGTGGCTCGACCTCGACCGTACCCCGTGTCGTGGCATATGCACCCGGGGTTAGTAGAAAAAGTGAAGAGGATCGTCCGGTTGGCGACTTGTCGACTTCGGATGCCAGTTCAGGAAGCGCGGGCCGTCCGGGCGAGGAGCTCGGCCTGTTCGATCAGAATGCGCTGCTGGGTGGTCGGCAGGCTGCGGTAGAGCCGCAGCAGCTTCTTCTCGCGCTCGGCGTCCAGGTCGCCAGGTGCCCGCCGACCAGCCGATTCGAATACCTCGGCCACCGTGACCCCGGGAAGTGCTCCGGCGATCGCACGGAGCCGGTCCGGGTCGATGCGTCCGTCCGTCCCGCGGGTTCGGTTGACCCAGGCGTTGATCGTCGGGAGGGGGATGCCGGTCTCGCGAGCGAGCCAGGTCTGGTTCAGGCCGGCCTCGGCGAGGGCTCGTCGGATCAGGCTGGACAGGTCCTCACCTGCGCCAACGGCTCCCGCTTCTGCATCCATATGTAGAAGCATCGCGCAAGCCGTGTTGCATGTGCAATACGAACTGCCCAGCGTGGCCTGGATGCACCAGACCTTTAGGGAGCCTTTAGGGAGGCATCCGGGGGACGGTCGGCACTGCACGGCACTGCACGGCACTATTGACGAGGCTCTACATCTACATGTAGAACAGAGACATGAACGAAGCGCCCCACCGGGGGCGCCGGAACCAGCCACACGAGGACGCCATGCGACGACGGAACTGCGGAGCCGAGCTCCGGCGGGCCATGCAAGAGGCCGGCCTCAAGATCCCGAGCCTCACTCTCGCCACCAGGCGGGTCGACCCCACCGGGGCTGGCCTCTCCCAGGCGATGGTGGGATTCATCGTGGGCTCCGGGAAGACTGCGCGGGAGGAGTGCAGCGAACGAGCCGCTCGCCTGCTCGCCGACGCCCTGGGAACGCCCATCACCGACCTCTTCATCCCCGAATTGTCCGTGGTCGCCGACTCTACATCTACACCGAGAGGCGAGATGCAGACCACGCCGAACGCCGGGCCCGAACCGCTCATGACCGAGCGGGAGCTGCTGGCCTACCTGCGCAAGAGCGGGTCCTGGCTCGACGTCGAGATCCGCGAAGGGCGGATCACGCCGATCTACGCGGGCCGTAGCCGCCGGTTCGACCGGCAGCAGGTCCTGGCCGAGCTCCAGGCCGCCTACGCCGCGGCCTGACCGGCCCTCAGAAATGGGTCGGGCCCCCGCCCGGAGATCACCGGTTGCGCCCGGTGCCGTTGCGAGAGCCCAGCGGCCCGCCGATCACACCACCACTCCGAAGAGAAGGAGGCAGGCCGCATGTCGCAGCCTACCGAACTCCAGCTCCAGAGCAGCACGTTCAGCGTGCTGGCCAACCTCGCCGCCCGCGCGGAAACCGCCGGCGTCCCGGGCCCCGCGCCGCAGTGGCGAATCAACGGCGACATGGTCACCGGCTGGATCATCACCGCCGACGGCACCGCGTTCACCGCCCTCGACTTGTGGTTCCGCAGGATCATCGGCGCCGGGCGGTTCGAGACCCGCACGGAGCAGTACCCCGACGGCCCCCGCCGCATCTGGGCGATCGGCACCGTCATCGACGGCATCTCCATCCACCTCGCCGCATCCGTGCCGGCTTCCGCCGCGCCGCGCCAGCAGGCGGTGGCCGCGTGACCGGGCCCATCGCCACCATCGCCGCGCTCCACACCCTGCTCACCGACCACCCCGAGCTGGCGGCGACGCCGCTCCACTGGGACATCCACCCCAACGGCGAGCTCACGGCGAGCGCCCCGCACGGTGCCGCTGGCGGGCACGCCGCCGTCCGGGCGCTGGCCACGGCCCTCGGCTTCGAGACCGTCACGTACGACATCCGCCGCCCCGGCACCCCGAACGCCACCCGCCACGTCGGAGTCGCGTACGACGCGACGTTCGCAGGTGCGGTGCTGCGGGCCTGGGCCTACGAACCGGTCGCTCCCCTGCCGATGCGCGAGGTCCACACCGACGCCGAGCAGCAGCTGTGCGCGTCCTGGATCGACGAGCACGGCGACCCCGCCGACTGGTCGCAGAAGACCCGCCTCACCTACGCCAACACGCTCGCCAACCTGCGCGCCGGGGGTGCCCTCTGATCGCCGTCATCGCCGCCGCCGCCCTGGCCGTCATGGCCGGCCTGCTCGCCCTGCCGGGCCTCCAGCGCCGCATCGCCGCGCGGCGCCTCCACACCCAGGTCCGCACCAACACCCCGATCCACCTGCCCCGCCAGCGCAACGAGGAGAGCTGATGCGCATCGTGACCCGCCGCCAGCAGGAGGCCGCCGACCGTCGTGTCCGGCTGCTCCAGGACCAGCTCGCCGAGGCCCGTGCCGACGTCCTCGTGCAGGCCGGCGCGACCGCCCTGGTCGCCGACCGCGCCGAGACCGCCCAGGCCGGACTCAAGAGCAGCTGCGTCGAACTCGCCGCCAGCGGCCGCGAGATGGCCGAGCAGATCAACCGCCTCCAGGGGCAGGTCCGGATGCTCCAGCGCGACCGCGACGGCCTGCGCCGCCAGCTCGACCACGCCCTCGGCTACAGCCCCGCCCAGCTGGCGCGTATCGACGCCGGCAACACCACGAAGGAAGTCGCATGAGTTTCACCTTCGCCCCCGCCACGCGGGAGAAGGCCATGGCCCGGATCGCACTCGAAGGACCGTCCGGGTCCGGCAAGACGTTCACCGCGCTGACCCTCGCCACGGCCCTGGCCGACCGCGTCGCGCTGGTCGACACGGAGCGTGGTTCCGCGTCGAAGTACGCGGTCGGCACCTCGGGGGGCGGCTTCGCCTTCGACACCGTCCAGCTGAGCAAGTACGACCCGCGGGACCTGCCCGGCATCCTCGCCGCCGCCGCGCGGGGCGGGTACGGCGCCGTCGTCGTGGACTCCCTGTCGCACTTCTGGATGGGCACCGGCGGCATGCTCGAGATGGTCGACTCCCTGGGCAAGCGGTCCGGGGCCGGCGGCTCCTTCGGCGGCTGGAAGGAGGCCCGCCCGGTGGAGCGCGCCATGATCGAGGCGCTGCTGGCCTACCCCGGGCACGTCATCGTCACGATGCGCACGAAGTCCGAGTGGGTCATCGAGGAGGACGAGCGCGGCAAGAAGCAGGTCCGGAAGATCGGCACCAAGGCCGAGCAGCGAGAGGGCCTGGAGTACGAGTTCGACCTCGTCGGCGACC
The DNA here is from genome assembly GCF_042734615.1 of Kitasatospora sp. NPDC059646. Taxonomy (NCBI): domain Bacteria; kingdom Bacillati; phylum Actinomycetota; class Actinomycetes; order Kitasatosporales; family Streptomycetaceae; genus Kitasatospora; species Kitasatospora sp. NPDC059646. The sequence goes on along the minus strand of NZ_JBHWDS010000023.1, from coordinate 57,684 downwards.
TCGACCAGGAGAACACCCTCGTGGTCACGAAGTCGCGGTGCCCGGAGCTGGCCGGAGCGGTCATCCGCCGCCCGGGCCCGGACATGGCCGCCACGATGCTGGCGTGGCTGCAGGACGGCACCGCGGTGCCGGACGTGTCGGACTTGCTCGACCAGGCCGCCGACGAGTCGCTGACCTACGAGGGTGCGTTGGCCCTGCACGCCTCCGCCGAACAGCACCGGCTCCTCGGCGCGGCGATCCTCCACCCGGTGACGGCCCAGCCGACCACCTTCAGCGCCTACCTCACCGAGCGCGGCAAGGCCCTGCGTGCCGCCCAGCCGCCCGCCGCCCCTGACGGCCCGACCGCCGCCTGACCCGCCTCGTGGGGGCCGCGCTGCCTGCCCGACGCGGCCCCGCCCCTCCCCGAACGGAGACCTCCGTGGTCGACCCCACCCCCGAGCAGCTCGCCGTCGTCGACGCGCACCAGCGCGGCCAGCACCTGGTCGTCCAGGCCGGCGCGGGCTGCGGCAAGTCCTCAACCCTGCGCCTGCTCGGCGCCGCCGACCGCCGCCGCATGCTGTACGTCGCCTACAACAAGGCGATCGCCACCGACGCCGCCGCGTCGTTCCCGCGGACGGTGAGTTGCTCCACCGCGCATTCCCTCGCCTTCCGCGCGGTCGGCACCCAGTACGCGCACCGCCTGCGCGGCCCCCGCCAGACCGCCTTCGACGCCGCCCGCATCCTCGACGTCCCCCGCCTGCTGGACATCTCCGGGCCCGCGGCGATCGTCAACGACCTCGGCGACCAGACCGCCATGCCCACCCCGAAGATCATGCGGATCGCGTTGGAGACCGTCACCCGCTGGTGCTACAGCGCCGACTTCGAGATCGCGGCCCGGCACCTGCCCCGCCGTCCCGGCCTCCAGAAGCCGGAAACCCTCGCCCAGCTCGGCGCCCTGGTCCTGCCCGTCGCCCGAGCAGCGTGGCGCGACCTGCTCCGCACCAACGGCCTGCTGAAGTTCCAGCACGACCACTACCTGAAGATGTGGCAGCTCGGTCGGCCGCGCCTCCGGGCCGACGTCGTCCTCCTCGATGAGGCCCAGGACACCAACGACGTCGTCGCCGACGTCCTGCTCCACCAGGACCACGCGCAGCGGATCGCCGTCGGCGACTCCGCGCAGCAGATCTACGAGTGGCGGGGCGCGAACGACGCCCTCGCCCAGTTCGAACAGCGCCTCGGTGCCGAGCAGCTCACGCTCAGCCGGTCGTTCCGGTTCGGTCCGGCGATCGCCGAGGCCGCCAACGCCTGGCTCTACATCGTCGGCGCGCCGATCCGGCTCACCGGCCACGACCCGATCCCGTCCCGCGTCGGCCGCGTCAAGGACCCGCAGGCCGTGCTGTGCCGCACCAACGCCGGCGCGATGACCGTCGTCATGGACTACCTCGCCGCCGGGCGGCGCGTCGCCCTGGTCGGCGGCGGCGACGAGATGCAGCGCCTCGCCCGCGCCGCCGAGCAGCTGCTCGCCGGCCAGCCCACCGACCACCCCGAGCTCTCCGCGTTCTCCACCTGGCAGCAGGTCCGCGAGTACGCCGAGGACGAGGCCGACGGCGCGGACCTGCGGGTCCTGGTGAAGCTCATCGACGAGCACGGCCCGCGCGCCATCCAGGCCGCGACCGCGAGCCTCACCGGCGAGGACCAGGCCGACATCACCGTGTCGACCGCGCACCGCTCCAAGGGCCGCGAGTGGGACCGCGTGCTGATCCACGACGACTTCCGGCCGCCGTCCCCCGACCCCGTCACCAAGCTGGTCACCGTGCGCCGCGAGGAGGCCCGCCTCGCGTACGTCGCCGTGACCCGCGCCCGGCTCGACCTCGACGCCACCGCGTTGGAGTGGGTGTGCGACGTCCGGGCGGTGGCCGCGTGATGGCCGGCCTCTGCGGCTCCGGCACCGTGCCGTGCGGCGCCCCGGCCCGCCTCTACCCGTGCGGCTGGCGCTGCCCCGCCCACACCCCGGCCGCCGTCGCCGGCGTGCCGGAGGCCCCGCCCGGGCCCGGCTACACCCCGCAGGCCCTGCCCACTCCGGCCTCCGCCTCGGCGCTGGTCGACGCCCGGGCCATCGCGTTCGGCAAGCGCCGCTCCAGCCCCGCCGTCTACCGCCTCGCGCAGGCCGCCACCGGCCGCAGGCCGCACCCCGCCGAGCCCGGAGCCGCCGCGTGACCGTCGCCGCCCTCCGCGCCCTCATCGACGCCGAGACGCCCGCCGTCGTCCGGCCGCCAGCCCCCCGCATCCGCCCCCGCACCCAGCACCCCGAGGAGGTCCGGCCCGTGAACACCCAGCAGGCCGTCGCCGTCTCCATGTACCGGGACGGCGAGACCGTCGCCGCCATCATCGACGCCACCGGCCTGGACCAGGACGAGATCGCCGACGCGGTCCGCAACGCCGGCCACGAGTACTTCGCCGAGCCGCAGAACGACGGCCCCACCGACGCGGTCGCGACCACCGCACAGGGCCTCATCGCCTGGGGCATGCAGCACCCGTCGCCGCGGATGCAGCGCCTCGCCGACCAGGCCCGCACCGCGCTCGCCGACCTCCAGCAGGCCCGCCGCCGCGAGGCCGTCGTCACCGCGGCCGAGGAGCGGGTGCGCGCCGCCGAACAGGCCCTGGCCGCCGCCCGGGACGCCCTGCGCGCCGCCAAGGGAGCCCCGGCCCCGGCCGGGCGCCCGGACCGCGCCGAGGCCGCCGCGATCCGGATCTGGGCCCGCGACCACGGCCACACCGTCGGCGCCGCCGGCATGATCCCGCGCGCCGTCGTCGACGCCTACCGCGACGCGCAGGCCGCGTAGAGCCGCTGGCGGCCCCCGGATGTCTCCCCGGCCAGGGGCCGCCAGCACCAGCCACCAACCGCACCGACCCGAAGGACCACCAAGTGGGCATCCGCCTGATCGTCGAGGTCATGGACCACGCGCCCTCGACGCTGACGCACCGTGAGGCATGGGTCCTCGCCGTGCTGGCGGAAGACGCCAACGACGGGACGCGCATCTGCTGGCCCGGCATCGAGGACGACCCCGAGACCGTTCGCCGGATGCGGATCCCCTCCCGCTCCAGCCGGTACGACGTCCTGCGGGCTCTCAAGGCGAAGGGCGCACTGGAGGCCGTCGAGACAGGCCGTCGGGGCCGCCGCGCCGTCTACCGCATTCCCACGTTCGCGGTGCTCGCCCAGGCCGGACAGGGTCCGGATCCTCAGGACGCTACCGACCCGCAGGGTCCGGATTTCCCGGACGCTAACAGCCCGTCAGGGTCCGGATTCTCAGGACGCTATGAGGCTCCACAGGGTCCGGATTCTCAGGATGCTAACCCTAGTTTGGGTCCGGATTTGACCCCCATAGCGTCCGGGAAACCCGGACCCCTACCCCTCACCCCCCTCAAGAGAGAGAACTCTCCCGCCCCGCGCGCCACACCCGCCCCTGCGGCCGACCTGTTCGAGGCCTTCTGGACGGCGTACCCGCGCAAGGTCGGCAAGGGCGCCGCCCGGAAAGCCTGGGCCGCCGCGCTGAAGCGCGGGGCCGACCCCGCGGCCATCGCCGCAGCCGTCCCCCGCCACGCCGCCTTCTGGGTCGCCGTCGGCACCGAGCCGCGCTTCGTGCCCCACCCCACCACCTGGCTCAACGGCGAGCGCTACGACGACGAACTCGCCCCGCCCACCCCGCAGCAGCCCCAACACCAGAGCTACGCAGACCGAGGGATCTACTGATGACCACCGCCTACGAGCCGCCCGAGGACGAGTTCCTCCGCGCCGAACCGCACGACCTGGAGGCCGAGCAGGCCTTCGTCGGCCAGGTCGCACTCGCCCGCGACCCCCGCCGCATCCTCCGCGACACCGCCATCGCCCCCGCCGACTTCTACCGGCCCGGCCACGCCACCATCCTCACCGCGATGGCCGCCCTCCTCGACGCCGGCCAGCCCATCGACCCCATCACCATCACCAACCGCCTCCAGGCCGACAGCAACCTCACCCGTATCGGCGGCCCCTCCTACCTCCACACCTGCATCCAGGCCGGCGCCGTCGCCGCCAGCGTCGACTGGCTCGCCGACCACCTCCGCGCGCTCTCCCTCCGCCGCCAGCTCATCCGCGCCGGCCGCGAGATCGCCCAGGCAGCCTTCGACCCGGCCGGAGGCGACGACGCCGCCGCGAACCTCGCCGAACAGGCCGTCGCCCGACTCCGCGACGTCCGCGACGCCGGTCGCGCCGCAGAAGACACCCCCGTGCTCGACATGCACGACTTCCTCGCCATCGACCACGGCGACTACGACTGGGTCCTGCCCGGCCTGCTGGAGCGCACCGACCGCATCGTCTGGACCGCGGGCGAGGGCGGCGGCAAGAGCGTCCTCCAGCGGCAGCTCGCCGTCACCGCCGCCGCCGGAGTGATGCCGTTCAACGGCTCCATCAACCAGACCGGCGCCGCCCGAGTCCTCGTCCTCGACTGCGAGAACTCCGCACGCCAGTCCGCCCGCCACTACCGGGCCCTGATGAACACCGCCGAGCGCCAGCGGACCCCCGTCAAGCGCGACCAACTCCACATCGACCTGCGGCCCGAAGGCGTCGACCTCACCCGGGCGGACGGCCGCGCCTGGCTGATGCGCAGGGTGGAGGCGGTGATGCCTGACCTCCTCATCGTCGGCCCGATCTACCGGCTCCACGCCGGCGACCCGAACTCCGAGGAGCTCGCCCGCAAGGTCACCGTCGTCCTCGACGAAGCCCGCGCCACCGCCGGCTGCGCGCTCTCCCTCGAAGCGCACTCCCCCCAGGGCAACGGCCTCGGCCCCCGCGCCCTCCGCCCCGTCGGCTCCAGCCTCTGGCTCCGCTGGCCCGAATTCGGACTCGGCCTCCGCCCCGTCGAGGACGAGCGGACGGCCCAGGACGACCGCGGTCGCCGCATCATCCCCTGGCGCGGCGCCCGCGACGAACGGGACTGGCCCGCCTTCATCTGTCAGGGCCACGAAGGCGGATGGCCCTGGCGCGCCTACACCCCCATCGACACCAACATCACCGGCTACTCGCCCACCGGTGCCCTGTCCTGACCACTGACCACCCATCACCCCACCACCAAGGAGAACTGCCCCATGGCCGGAGACACCGTCATCACCCTCGTCGGCAACCTCGTCGACGACCCCGAGCTCCGCTTCACCCCCTCCGGAGCCGCAGTCGCCAACTTCCGCATCGCCTCGACCCCGCGCACCTTCGACCGCCAGACCAACGAGTGGAAGGACGGCACCACCCTGTTCCTCCGCTGCAACGCCTGGCGCCAGGCCGCGGAGAACATCGCCGAGACCCTCCAGCGCGGCATGCGCGTCATCATCCAGGGCCGCCTCGTCCAGCGCTCCTACGAGACCAAGGAAGGCGAGAAGCGAACCGCCTTCGAAGTCGAGGTCGACGAGATCGGCCCGTCCCTCCGCTCCGCGACCGCCCGCGTCACCAAGACCCAGCGCGACGCCGCTCCGGCCGGACGCCCGCAGGGCCCCGCCGGCGACCCGTGGTCCAGCACCACCGCCCCGGCCCCCACCGAACCGCCGTTCTGACCCAGCCCGGCGGCCGGGGGCTTCGCGTCCCCGGCCGCTTGACGGCCCGCCACCCATCTGACCCGACCACGGAGACCCACATGCCGAAGCGCACCCCACGCGAGCAGATCGAGCGCGCGTTCCACGTCAGCTTCAAGCTTCCCGAGCAGGCCACGGCGCTGCTCGACGCCTACCGCGACCAGGTCCGCGAGGAGCTCGCCGCCGCCGAGAAGCGGGCCGAGCAGTGGGAGCAGGCCCGCGACGCCGAAGTCCTGGCCACCACCCGGGTGTTCGACGAGTACTACCGGCGCTGGCAGTCCACGGTCGTCGAAGCCCGGCGGCAGGCCCGCCGCGCCGACGAACTGGAGCAGCGGGCAGTGGACTCCGCCTGGAACACGATGCGCCTCGGCGAGGAGATCACCCGGCTCCGCGCCGCACTGCGAGAAGCCCGGGACACCCTCACCGCCAGCGCGCCGCCACCCCGCTGTTCCACATGGCCGCCAAGTAGCCCGCCCGCCGGCCGTCCCCGGACGGCCGGCCCCAACCCGAGGAACACCGTGCTCATCAACCTCACCCCCCACCCGATCCGGATCTACCGCCCCGAACGCGCCGACGGATCCGACGACATCGACGACGGCCTCCTCTGCGTCATCCCGCCCGAGAAGCAGCCCGCCCGCATCGCCACCGTCGAACTCGGCACCGAGTACACCGACCTGGTCCCCACCTCGATGGTCGAGTACGGCCACACCCACAACCTGCCGCCGAAGCGGGAAGGGGTCTATCCGATCGTGTCCCTGCCGGTCGCCCTCTCCCGCGTCCCGTACGGGCGCAACGACCTGCGCGTCCCGTACCTGGAGGTCCGCAACTCCACCGGCACCGTCATCGGCTGCCGGATGCTCGCCCAGCCCGTCTGATCCCGCCCCGTGGGCCCCCCCCCGCGCCGCGGCCCCCCCCCCCCCCCCAAACATCACCCCCATAACCCCCCCCCCCACGCCCACCGCCGGCAAACCCCCCCCCCCCCCCCCCCC
>NZ_JBHWDS010000023.1:0-51111 GCF_042734615.1 Kitasatospora sp. NPDC059646 | reverse complement strand
CGTGCGCGCCCCTTACGTGGTGTCCCCCAACCCCCCCGCCCCCTACTTGGGGGGCCGGTTGCCCCCCCCCCCCGTCTGACCCCCCCCGGGGGCCGCCCCCCGGGGGGGCGCCCACCCCACCACCCCAAACCTGCACCCGCTGACCAGCGCCACCGAGGAGACCGTCGTGCTCACCCCCGCCGCCACCGCCCGCCTCGACCGCCACCTCCGCGACCTCCCCGAACTCCTGGCGTACGCCCACCTCGCACTCCAGCCCGGCAGCACCACCCGATCCAGCCACGTCACCGGCGCCACCCGCACCGCCCCCCTGCCGTGCAGCATCAACGTCCTCAGCCTCCTCGGCCCCGCCGCAAGCGACACCGTGCGCGACCCCCACGGCGACCAGGACGGCCTCGTCCCTGCCGTTGGCACCATCACCGCCTGGGCACGGCTCCACGCCGAGGAACACGGCCAGCAGCCCGCCGACACCAACCTCGGCACCCTCCTCGCCTACCTCACCAGCCTGCTGCCCTGGGCAGCCGAACAGCCCTGGGCCGACGAGTACGCCAACGAGATCGCCGACCTCCACCGCCGGTGCACCCCCCTCGCGCTCCTCCGGCCCCGCCGCCGACTCATGCAGCTGCCCTGCCCCCGCTGCCACCTCCAGTCCCTCGTCCGCGAAGACGGCCACGACGCCGAGTGCGCCACCCCCGGCTGCGGCGTCATCCTCCGCCCCGACGAGTACGACCAGCGGGCCACCGCCTACGCCGACGCCCTCAACGCCGCCTGACCTTCAGCGCGCTGAACACCACCCAGGAGAACCCATGCACCGCACTGGAGACTGGCTCCGCGTCGAACTCGCCGGCGTCCCAGGCCTGAGCGGCTGGACCCTCGCCGGCACCGCCACCATCCTCGACATCGTCCCCCTCCACCGGCCCTACCTGCTCCTCCGCATCACCAACACAGCCGGGTCCACCCCGCTGTACGCCTACGGCCCCCTGTGCACCGAACTGAACGACGAGCAACCGGCCGTCCGACAGCCCGTCACCAACGGCATCCAGCCCGCCGCCATCACCCTCGACGAACCCGCCGGCCGCGACCACATCACCGCCGCCGACATCGACACCGCATACAGCGCGCTGAACGGATTCCACCGCTCCCTCACCCCCGACGGCCCCCTCACCGACCACCACCTGCCCCAACTCGCCCGCGCCGTAATCGACCTGGCCGTCGCTCGCCAGACCGCCCTCGACGCCGAGGCCGCCCGCGACGCCCTCATCCGCCGCTACCTCGCCGGCGAAGTCCAGCCCAAGACCATCCAGGAGTACACCGGCCTCGGCGCCTCCCGCATCAGCCAGATCCGGAACCCCGCACGGGCCGCCGCGTAGAGCCGCTTGCACAAGATCCGCCCGGTGCGCATAATGGCGACAGCGCCACACGTGCGCCCACAGACACCCCAGAGCCCCGCGGCAGAGCAGCAGCCGCGGGGCTCTCGCCATCCCCGGGGAGGTGCCGCCGTGGACGACGACGAGCTGTACACCGACCCCGAGGGCCTCGACTGCGTCACCGCCCGCCAGGCCGCCCGCATCACCGGCCGGAACATCCAAACCATCTACAGCTGGCAACGGCGCGGCCTCATCGCCCCCCGGATGACCGACGACCGCGGCCTCCGCGTCTACCTCCTCGCGGACATCTGCGCTGCCGCCGGCCACGTCGCTGTCCGCGCCCAGCGCGTCTTCGACAGCCGCACCGCCGCATAGACCGCAGAAGGGGGGAGGCCGTGAACACGACCGAACTGGCCGAGTTCCTGCACGAGCAGCTGGCCGCCGACGAACGCGAACCGGGCGGCTGGAGTCGGGCGCGGGAGCTCGCCGAGGTCGACGCCAAGCGAGGCCTGATCACCCTGCTCCTCGACACCACGCACACCGTCTGCGAGGACCCCTGGTACACCTGCGGCGCCGCCACGAAGGAGCGCGAGGGCGAGAGGTGCCCGGACAACAACCGCCGTGGCCACTGCGACTGCGGCCGCGACAGGCTCGTACTCGCCGGTCTGCAGCTGCTCGCCCTCCCGTACGCCGAACGCCCCGGCTACCAGGCCGAGTGGGCACCGAACGCATAGACCGCGGCCCGCCGCCCTCCCCCGCGGCGGGCCGCTATCTCCAGGAGGTGACCATGGCCGAACTCCTCGTGCACCTGCGCATCGGCGACCTGGACGAGTACTGCATCGGCAGCATCAGCCTGGGCCCGAACGACGAGCACGTACGCCACCAGGTCGCCGACCTCCTCCGCGGAACGGCCACGATCATCCGCGCCGAACTCCCCGCCACCGACCGCACGGAGGACGACGATGATGACCGGCTATGAGGTCCACCTCCTGCCCGACGGCCGCCGGTGGATCGCCGAAGAACATGTCCTCACCGAGGAAGGCCTGGCCGCCCTGATGGCCGGCCGGGTCGAGCAGCCGAGCGAACGGGTCTGGACCTGGTCGACGGCCGACGCCACCGACTGACCCACCCCGCCCCCGGAGGGAGGTCCCCCCGGTGCCCACCCGCCCCCCGTCCCGCTGCTCTGACCCCACCTGTCCCGAACTCGCCACCAAGCGCGGACGCTGCGACCAGCACCAGCCCATCCCCTGGGCCGGCCGCGACGACAAGGCGGCCCGGTACGGGATCAGCTCCGGCCGGTGGCGCTCGCTCAAGGCCACCGTGACTCGCCGCGACGACGGCTGCTGCTGGATCTGCGGAGACGGCGACGCCGACAGCTACGTGCTCGACCACAAGGTCCCCATCAGCGAAGGCGGATCGCCGACCAGCCTCGACAACCTCGGGCTGGCCTGCGGGCCGTGCGACACGGTCAAGAGCGCCGCGGAAGCGCTGCGGGGCAACCAGCGGCGTCGCGAGCGGGCCTCAGCCCGGGCGGCCCGGCACCCCGGGGGGTAGGGGAGTCCGGATCACAGAGCCTCGGCCCCGGGGCCCCGCCGCGGTCAACTCCGCACACGTCTGCACAGAATCAGCGAAGGGGGGTCCCCGGTGGGAAGGACCGCCCAGCCGGCCGCGCTGCGGCTGCTGAAGGGCCGCGGCGACGGCAAGGACTCGGCCGGCCGCGAGGTGAACCCGGGCCCGGCGTTCGTCCGGGTCCCGCCGAACCCGCCGACCTGGCTGAACCGCGAGGCGGCGGCGGAGTGGAAGCGGGTCGTCCCGGGCCTGGCCCGGCTCGGCCTGCTCAAGCCTGAGGACCGGGCCGCACTCGCGGCGTACTGCGAGGCGTGGGCCCAGTTCGTGGAGGCGACGACGCTCCTGAAGACGGAGGGGCTGACGATCGAGGCGAAGCAGGGCGTGCTGCCGCACCCGCTGGTCGGCATCCAGCGGGCGGCCGGCCGCGAACTGCGGGCCTGGGCGGCGCACTTCGGGCTGACTCCCTCGACCGAGCAGGCCCTGGCGAGGGGGGCCGACGATGGCACGAACGAGGACAACCCCTTCGCCTGACCCGACGCCGGGCGCGTTCCTGGATGATGCCGAGCTGGAGCACCTCAAACTCAGCCCGGAGGTGGCCTGGTACCTGACCAGCCGGGGCATCCCGCTGCCGGACTGCCCTCCGCTGATCCAGACCCCGTCTCCGGGCGAGGCACCTGGGGCGGTGTTCGATCCTGCCCGGGTCGACAGGGTGCTGCAGTCCTTCAGCTTGCTGCGGCACACTCAGGGCCAGTGGGCGGGGCGGCCGCTTCGGCCCGATCCGTGGCAGGTCGCCTACATCCTCGCCCCGGTGTTCGGCTGGGTGCGGTGGGACGAGGACGCCGACGACTACGTGCGCGTGGTGCGCGAGGCGTACGTCGACGTGCCGCGCAAGAACGGCAAGTCGACGCTGTCCGGCGGCTTGGCGATCTACCTGACGTGCGCGGACGGCGAGCCCGGTGCGCAGGTCATCACCGCGGCCACCACCAAGGAGCAGGCGAAGTTCGTCTTCGAGCCGGTGCGGCACCTGGCCGAGCACTCGCCGGCGCTGGCGAAGCACGTGATCCCGCTCAAGGAGAAGATCGTCCACAAGCGGTCCGGCTCGTACTTCCAGCCGATCGCCAGCATCGCGGCGGCCCAGCACGGTGCGAACCTGCACGGCGGGATCATCGACGAGCTGCACGTCCACAAGGACCCGGAGCTCGTCGAGACGATCGAGACCGGCACCGGCTCCCGGCGCCAGCCGCTGATCCTGATCATCACCACTGCGGACGCGGGCGGCCGGGAGACCGTCTACGACCGCAAGCGCCAGCGCATCGAACAGCTGGCCCGCCGCATCTTCACCGCACCCGGCACGTACGGGGTGGTGTGGGCCGCCGAGAAGGACGACGACCCGCACTCCGAGGCCACGTGGCGCAAGGCCAATCCGGGGTTCGGCATCTCGCCGACGAGGGCCTACCTGCAGTCCAAGAGCGACGAGGCCAAGCAGTCGCCGGCGGACCTGGCCAAGTTCCTGCGGCTGCACCTGGGCATCAGGACCAAGCAGGTCACCAAGTACCTGACGGTGGAGTCGTGGACGGCGAACGGCGCCCTGGTGGTCGAGGACCAGCTGGCCGGCCGGGAAGCGTACGGGGGCCTCGACCTCGCCTCGGTGTCCGACATCAACGCGCTGGTGTGGCTGTTCCCGGACCCGTCCGAGGACGGCAGCCTGGACATGCTCGTCCGCTTCTGGACACCCGAGGACAACCTGAAGTCTCTCGACAAGCGCACCGCCGGCGCCGCGTCGCGGTGGGTCAAAGAAGGCTGGCTGAAGACCACGCCGGGCAACGTCACCGACTACGGCTTCATCGGCGCGCAGATCCGCAAGGACCTGGACGCCTTCGACGTCCGCGCGCTGGGCTTCGACCGCTGGTCGTCGACGTCGCTGACCAACGACCTGGAGGGCGAGCGCGCCCCGATGGTCGGCGTCGGCCAGGGCTTCAAGTCGATGAGCCCGGCGCTGAAGGCCGTCAAGCGGCTGCTGCTGCAGGGCGAGCGCCAGGTCCGCGAGGGCGAGCGCCCCGTGCTCCGGCACCAGGGCAGCCCGGTCATGACGTGGATGGTCGACAACCTCGCCGTCGAGGAAGACGCCGCGGGCAACGTCAAGCCGTCCAAGGCCCGCGCCGGAGACAAGATCGACGGCGTCTCGGCGTTGTGCGACGCGATGTCCGAGGTCCTGGCCCGCCCGCCCAAGCGCCGCTCCGCGTACGAGGACGGCGACTTCGAAGCGATCTGACAGGGGGTGAGGTCGTGGCGTTCTGGCGCCGCAGGACCAAGGCCATTGGCTCCGGCCTGGTCATCACCCCGGACGGCCTGCCCGTCGCGGCGAAGGCCTCGCCGGCCACCGATGGCGTGCTAGCCACGTTCCCGTCGCTCGCCGAGCCGTGGGTCTTCGACGGCCGCGTGATCGTCCCGGATCCGGGCATCCCGCTCGGGGCCTACGCGGACAGCGGCGGCTGGGACCTGTACGCCACCCAGCCGTCGGTGCGGAAGGTGACCGGGTTCATCGCCCGCAACATCGCGGGGATCCCGTGGAAGGTCTACCGGCGAGTGTCCGACACCGACCGGCAGCGCGTCACCGACCACCCGCTCGCGCAGGTGCTGGCCGCCCCCAGCGAGACCACCACCGCCTACCGACTGTGGAACTCGCTGATCATGGATCTGCTGCTGGATGACCGCTGGTGCGCGCGGGTGCTGCCGTCGGCGGACACCGCGTCCGGGTGGGAGATCCGGCGCATCCCGGCTGCGCGGATGCGGCTGGTGTCCGACGGCTGGGACGGCGTCGAGAAGATCGTCATCCAGGGCATGGACGGGACACGGACGGAGGCCGCTCCCCGCGGCTATCTGTTCGATCACGGCTACTCGCCCGCCGGGCAGGCCAACGGCGTCTCGCCGATGGTGACGCTGCGGAACATCCTGGCGGAGTCCGCGGAGGCGGTGGAATACCGGCGGCAGGTGTGGCGCAACGGGGCGCGCGTCCCCGCTGTGATCGAGCGCCCGGCCGACGCACCCGGCTGGTCGGCGACCGCGAAGGATCGGTTCACCGAGTCCTTCGCCCGGTTCATCGGCCGCAGCGGCGGCGCCGGCGGCACGCCGATCCTTGAAGACGGAATGAAGCTGGTCACCGTCAATGCCTTCACCCCCAGGGACACGGCGGACATCGAGGGCCGGCAGCTCACCGACGCCGAGGTCGCCTCCGCCTACTACGTCGCGCCCGAGCTGGTGGGCGCCCGCGAGGGCACCTACTCGAACGTCGACGCGTTCCGGCAGATGCTCTACGGGACGACCCTCGGGCCGATCGTCACCAGTTTCGAGCAGGCCCTGAACCTGCTGCTGCTGCCCATCGTCGCCCCGGGCGAGAGCGACCTGTACATCGAGGCCGACGTCGCCTCCAAGTTGCGCGGCTCCTTCATGGAGCAGGCCTCCGTGTTGCAGTCCGCGGTCGGCGCGCCGTACATGCTGCGCTCCGAGGCCCGCGCCGTGCAGAACCTGCCCTACGTCGAGGGCACCGACGAGCTGGTGACGCCGCTCAACGTCACCATCGGTGGCCTGGCCTCGCCCAGGGACACTGCGCCGAAGGGCCGGCCGCCGGGCCCAAAAGCTCCAGGCCGGGACGGGTGAAGGCGTCCCGGCCGGACGACCTGGGCACGTTCGCGGTCGAGCGGGACGCCCTGACGGCGTCGCTCACCGCGTGGGCGGACAAGGAGGCGGCGTCGCTGGTGCGCCGCGCCGGCCCGGCGGACGCCGGGGCGCCGGACCTGTACGGGCTGTGGGGCGAGTCCTCGCCCGAGCGGCAGGCCTCCCTCGCGGCGCTGATCCAGGGTCACACCTGGCGCATCGCGCAGGTCGGCGCGTGGGCCGTCCTGGGCACGTACAACCCGGAGGCGGACGGCTGGGACGCCTCGGTGATGGAGGGGTGGCTGGCCGCGGCCGCCGCCTCCCACGCCGCCCAGTACGAGCAGGCCGGGTACGCCGCCGCGGTCGGCGCGCTCGCCTCCCCGGACGGCTGGCACGCCGGGCTCACCGCGGCCATGGCCGGGTGGGTCACCAACGCGGCGATCCGCGCCGTCACCGCCTCCACCGAGTCCCGCTCGTTCGGCGGGCACGACGCCGCCGGCGCCTCGGGCCTGGTCTACAAGGTCTGGAACACCGGCTCCAACGCCCGCAGTTCGCACTCGGCGCTGAACGGCGACCGGGTCGAGCTCGGCGACGTTTTCACCAACGGCCTGCGCTGGCCGGGCGACGCCCGCGGCAAGGACGCCGAGACCGCGAACTGCAACTGCCACCTGACCTACGAGAGAGGGGAGTAGGCGTGCCTCGCACCAAGGAGTGCAAGGCCCGAGTCAAGGCCGCCGGCCCCGCCGACGGCCTGAGCGAAGGCCAGTTCGTCGCGTTGGTCAGCGTGTTCGGCAACGAGGACAGCGCTGGCGATGTCGTCGTCCCGGGCGCGTTCACCCAGACGCTGGCCGACTGGGCCGCCAAGGGCGACCCGATCCCGGTGATCTGGTCGCACGACTGGGGCGACCCGTTCTCGCACATCGGCGTGGTCGTCGAGGCCGAGGAGACCGCCGAGGGCCTGCAGATCACCGGCCAGATCGAGGACATCGACACCAACCCCACCGCCGCCCAGGTCTACCGCCTCCTCAAGGGCCGCCGCGTCACCCAGTTCTCCTTCGCCTACGACGTCGAAGAGGGCGCGTGGGTGGAGGGCACCGACGAGGAGGGCGACTGGGAAGGCTGGTACGAGCTTCGCCGCCTCAAGCTCTACGAAGTCGGGCCGTGCCTGGTGGGCTGCAACCAGCAGACGGAGCTGATCGCCGCGAAGGCCGAGCAGCTGACCCGCGGCGTGAAGGCCGGCCGCGTGCTGGCCCAGCGCCACATCGACACCCTGACCGCCGCGCACGCCGCGATCGGCGACGTCCTGGCCGCTGCGCAGGCCGCCGACGACGCGAAGACCACCACCGCCACCGAGTCCGGCCACCGGCCGGTCGAGCGGCCCGCCGTCGCCCCCGAGGCGCCCGCGAAGGTCGCCGGCCCGTCGCCCGCCCAGGTGCTCGCACGCGCACTCACCCGCAAGCACCTGATCGGAGAACCCCGATGAACCTGCGTCAGCAGCTCAAGGCCGCCCTCGACCGCCTCGCCGAGATCGCCGCCCTCGCCAAGAGCGAGAACCGCGACTTCACCGAGGAGGAGATCACCGAGGTCGCCACCCTGTCGGCCAGCGCCGACGCCCTCGACGCCCAGATCAAGGCCGCCGACGACGCGCAGGCCTCCATCACCCGCCTCGTCAAGAGCGGCGAAGGCCGGCCCGCGCCGGTTCTCGACAGCGTCACCGACCGCACCGACCAGGCCCTGACCGGCAGCTTCGGCGACCAGTTCGTCAAGTCGGCCGCCTACCAGCAGTTCCGCAAGGACCACCCGTCCGGGTTCGGCCAGGGCACTCCCATCCAGTTCGGCCTGATCAAGGTCGGCACGCTGCGCGACCTCGGGCGCAAGGCCAACGCCCCGACGCTGCAGGCCGGCCTGGACCACACCCAGGCGATCCGCTTCCCGATGGTCGACCTGACGACCCCGCCGCCGATCACCCTGCTCGACGTGATCAGCCGCGGCCAGATGGCCGGGCAGAGCATCGAGTACCTGCAGATCACCGCGGTGACCCGCAATGCGGCGATCATCCCGAACGAGATCCTCCCCGCGGACGGCACCACCAAGCCGACCTCCGGCCTGTCCACCGCCCTGGCGACCGCCTCCGCGTTCACGTACGCGGACGGCTTCACCGTCACGAACATGATGCTGGCCGACGCCCCGGCCCTGGCCTCCTACATGGACAGCCAGATCGAGTTCAACATCAACGCCGTGGTCGAGGACAAGCTGATCAACGGCTCCGGAACCGGCGGCAACCCGACCGGCATCCTGGCCACCTCCGGCACCCAGGCGCAGGCCTTCGACACCGACGTGGTCACCACCATCCGCCGCGCGATCGGCAAGGTCACCCGCATCGGCGGCACTGTCACCGGCGTCCTGGTCAGCCCGGACGACGACGAGATGTTCGATCTGCTCAAGGACGCCGAGGGCCGCTACTACTCGGGCGGGCCCTGGTCGTCCGGCCCGAACACCATCTGGGGCCGGCCCCGGATCGTCTGCCACCGCCTGGCGGCCGGCACCGCGATCGTCGGCAACCTGCGCACCATCACCCTGCTGGACCGCGAGGGCCTGTCCGTCCTGGCGTTCAACCAGCACGCCGACTACGCCGCGAGGAACCTCGTCTACGTCCGCGGCGAGCTCCGTGCCGCACAGGCGATCTTCAAGCCGGCCGAACTCGCCGTCGCCGACCTGACCCCGTGAGGGAGTTGAGCATGCCGCAGCACAAGATGGTCGTCGTCGACGGCATCCGCTACCGCGTGGAGGACGCCCCGGCCCGCCCGGAGCCCGTCCAGGAACCGTCGCCCGGGCCCGGGCAGCAGCGGCCCGCCGCCCCCTCCTCGGACGACACTCCGTTCGACCCGGACGCCCACACCGTCGAGGACGTCCTCGCCCACCTGCTGGCCGCCGACGGCGACGAGCGGGCGCGCGTCCTGGCCGCCGAAGCCGAGGGCAAGGCCCGCAAGGGCGTCCTCGAAGCGAACCTGACACCGCCGGGGACGTCCGGTGGCGCTGCCTCCTGACGGCCTGCTGGCCTTCCCCGCCGACCTCGCGACCTGGCTGAAGGTGCCGGCCGACGACCCGAACCTGCTGCTCGCCCTGCGCAGCGCGAGCAGCAGGTTCATCGCCGACGTCCGCCACCCCGTCCGGCTGGTCACCGGGGACACCACGACCCTGTACGGGGACGGCACCGACCGGCTGCTGCTGCCCGCCGCCCCCGTCGGCCAGGTCGCCTCGGTGACCGTGGACGGCACCGCGGTCACCGACTGGAAAGTCCGCCGCGACATCGGCGCGCTGCTGCGGACCTCCGGCTGCGGCTGGCCGTCCTGGTCCGAAGTCGTCCTGGTCTGGGACCACGGCCTGGACCCGATCCCGCAGGACGTCCAGGACGCCGTGATCGGGCAGGCCCGCGTCGTCTACGCGGTGCTGCCCGGCGTGCAGACCGTCCAGGCCGGCGGCGAGTCCATGACCTACGGCGCGGCCGCCGCCACCGGCGTCACCGCGGAGTGGACCAGCGCCGTTTCCAACTACCAGCTCGCCCACGGCGACCGAACCTGAGGAGGCCCCCGTGCCCGGCCCCGCACCCATGTACGCCAAGCTCCGCAACGCCGCCGCGGCCAATCCCGCGCAGCAGGTCCTCGACCTGGTCGTCGTCGCCGGGTCGGCCGCTCCGCTGCCGGGCACCGCCCCGGTCATCAACAACCAGAGCCCCGACTTCGCGAGCCTCGCCGCCGTCACCACCGCCTACAACAACCTGCTCGCCGCGCTGCGGACCCGCGGCGTCATCGCCGGATCCTGATGGCGATCTTCCACCAGCAGGTCGTGCGGCTCCGGCCCGGCACGCGGACCGACCGGGGCGGCAACACGGTGCCGGACTGGTCGCCCGGCGCCGTCGACCGGCTCGCCGTCGGCCGGCTGTCGGTGCAGCCCGCAGTCCAGATCGAGCGGCCGGGGCCGGACCGGACCGAGGTGGTCACCGGCTGGCACGTCCTGTCTGCGCCCGGCACCGCGCCGGACGTCCGCTCCGGCGACCGCATCGAGTACGACGGCCTCACCTGCGAGGTCATCGGCGAGGTCGCCCGCTGGGCGAATCCGGTCACCGGAGCCGTCCACCACGTCGAATGGCAGATGACCCGGGCCACCGGGTAGGAGGGAGGCCGCGATGGCGCGTCAGCGCGTCACCTTCGAACTCGACCCGGCCGGCATCCGCGAAGTGCTGCGCACCCCCGAGGTGAAGGCCATGGTCGACGGCGCGGCCGAGCAGATCGCCCGGCATGTCCAGGCCGAGGTCCCCGCCGGCGTCGAGGTCGAGGTCCGGGCCTACACCACCGACCGCGAGGCGGCGACGGTCGCCGTACCGGACCGGCGCGCGATGGGCTGGCAGGCGAGGGACGGCATCCTCACCCGGGCCGCCGCGAGCATCGGCGCCGAGGTGAAGGAGCGCGGCGGGTGACCGCGCCGCTGGTCGTCTTCGGCGACGCCCAGGCCGCCACCGCAACGTACCTGCGCGTCGCCCTCGCCGGCCGCGCGGAGCCGTACGCGGCAGGGGCGACGGTCGGCACCCGCGTCCCGGACAACCGCCGGCCCGAGGACCCGTACCTGCCCTACGTCCTGGTCCGCCTCGACAGCGCGATCCCGGACCCGTCGATGGCCAACTCCCGCGTGACGCTTCGGCTCACCGTCTGGCACGCCGACCCGGACCAGGCACACGACCTCGCCCAGCTCGTCCAGGGCCTGATGGTCGTCCACAACGGGCCCGTCATCCGCTCGGTGCGGCCCGCACTCGGCCCGGTGCCGGCGCTCGACCCCGACTCCGCCGTGGACCTGTCCACGTGCACCGTGACGGCCAACGTCCGTCCCGTCCAACTCACCTGACGATCAGGAGGTCCGGCATGTCCGGAGACACCAGCAACGCGCGGCTCTGGGCCAACGCCGACTTCTGGGTGGCCGACTCGCTCACCACCGCCAACCCGGCCGACGCGAACACCGCCTTCGGCCCCGGCTGGAGCATGGTCGGCCTGCTCGACGGCGACGACGGCTTCCCGGAGAGCCGCGACGAGGACACCAGCGACCACTTCGCCTGGGGCGGCGACCTCGTCCGCACCAGCCGCACGCACTTCAAGGCGACGAAGAAGGTCTCGATCCTGGAGGACAACCCCACCACGCGCGCCCTGATCTGGCCCGGCTCGACGCAGACGGCGATCGTCGTGCCCAAGCCGGTGCCGATCAAGTGCGCCTGGGAGACCCGCGACCCGGAGGCCGGGATCGTCTACCGGAAGATCACCGCCGGGCACGCGATCATCACCCCGGACGGCGACATCGACCAGAACGAGACCGACCTGCAGAAGGTGCAGCTGGCCGCGGTCATCTACCCCGACACCAGCACCAGCCCGGCCACCCTCTACATCCAGCAGACCTCGCTCGCCGTCGCCTCGCTGGCCATCGCGCCGGCCACGAAGGCCCTGACAGCCGGGCAGATCGGCGCGCTGACCGCCACCGCGACGCTGACCGACTCCACGACCCGGGACGTGACCCTGCACCCGTCCACCGCCTGGTCGACGTCGGCCGCCGCGAAGGCGACGGTCCGGTACGGCTACGTCACCGCCGTCGCCGCCGGCGCCGCCACCATCACCGCCACCTACATGGGCGTCTCCGGGACCTGCGCGGTCACCGTGTCCTGACGCCCTGCCAGTCCCCGGGGCGGGCGAGCTGCGCGGTCCGCCCGCCCCGGACAACCACCCCCACCGCGCGCACCGACGAGGAGACACCGCGCATGAGCACCAAGACCGTCCGGCCGGATGACAAGCCGTTCGACTTCAACCTCGACGCCGTCGCGGCCGAGGCCGGCCTCCAGCCGTTCGTCGTCCACTGGGGCGGCACCCGCTGGTCCTTCGCCCACATGCAGGGCCTGGACATGTGGAAGGCGCTGGAGGTCACCAGCAAGGTCGACATCGAGGTCATCATGGGCACCCTGCGCATGGCCCTCGGCGAAGAGGGCTGGGCAGAGTTCCAGAAGACGCCGCTGCCCGGCTACAAGCTGCGGGCCCTGTGGAAGGCCTACCAGGAGCACAGCGGCACCACCGCGGGGGAATCCTCGGCCTCCGCCGACTCCTAGCCGAGTTCGGGGAGGCCATCGAGGCCGACCTGCCCGCCCACTACCCGGGCGTGCGGCTCAAGCACCTGTTCACCGGCGAGCTGACCTGGCGCGAACTGCGGTCGCTGATCCGCGGGTTGCCGCCCACGTCGCGGCTGCGGACGGCGATCGCCGGCCGCCCCGCCTGGGGGATGACCGAGTACCTGCTGGCCGACCTGTTCGACGTCCTCGCCACGGCGAACTGGCAGCGCGCCGGCGACCGCACCGCGTCCCGGCCCCGGCCGTACCCGCGGCCGGTCGTCCGCGACCACCAGGCCGACGCCGCCAAGGACAAGGCCCGGGCTGCCGCGCGCGAGCGTGCACGCGCCCACCAGCACGCCGTAGAAGCCGGGTACACCGGCTGACCGCCCGCGCACCGAGGGGAGGCAGCCCGTGCCCACTGTCGGCTACGCGTCCCTGCAGATCATCCCCTCGGTGCGGGGCATCGGCTCCGAGATCCGCGAGCAGCTCGCCGGGCCCGTCGCGGACGCCGGAGAGAAGGCCGGCGACGGCTTCGTCGGGAAGCTCGGCGGCGCGCTGAAGGTCGGCCTGCTGGGTGCGGGCGCGATCGGCGGCGCCGCCCTGGTCGCCGGCCTCGGCGAGGCGATGGACCAGCAGGTCATCGCGGGCAAGCTGAAGGCCCAGCTCGGCGCGACCGGCGAGGACGCCAAGCGCTACGGGCAGATCGCCGGCCAGCTGTACGCCTCTGCGGTCACCGAGGACGTCGGGTCGGCGGCCGACGCGATCCGGTCGACCATGTCGGCCGGGCTGCTTCCGCCCGACGCCACCAACCAGCAGATCCAGTCGATCGCCACCAAGGTCTCCGACCTCGCGGGGACGTTCGAGCTGGACTTGGGCCAGGCCGCGAACGCGGTCGGCCAGATGATGAAGACCGGCCTGGCGCCGAACGCCGAGGCCGCGCTCGACACCATCACCCGCGGCCTCCAGGTCATGGGGCCGCGCGCCGACGACATCGGCGACACTTTTAATGAATATTCAACTATTTTCCGCCAGATGGGTTTGTCCGCCGAGCAGGCCACCGGGCTTCTCGCGCAGGGCATGAAGGCGGGCGCTCGCGACACGGACGTCGTCGCGGACAGCCTGAAGGAGTTCGTCCTGATCGCGCAGGGCGGCGGCGACGCCGTCGACGCGGCGTTCAAGACGCTGGGCCTGTCCGGCTCCGCGATGCAGAAGACCTTCATCGAGGGCGGCCCCAAGGCCGCGGGCGCGCTGGACACCGTCCTGGACCGGCTGCGTGCCGTGAAGGACCCGGCCGAGCGCAACGCCACCGCGCTGGCGCTGTTCGGCACCAAGTCGGAGGACATGCAGGCCGCCTTGCTGGCCCTCGATCCGTCCTCGGCGGTGGCGACGCTCGGTCAGGTCGGCGGCGCGGCGGCCGGGATGGGCGACTCGCTGCGTGACAACGCGAGCACCCGGCTGACCGAGTTCACCCGCGGTCTGCAGCAGGGGTTCGTCGACATCGTCGGCGGCCAGGTGCTGCCCGTCCTGTCGGACGTCGCCGGGCAGCTCGTCGGCACCTTCGGGCCGTCGGTCGGCGAGGCTGCCGGCTGGGTGAAGGACCACCTGCTGCCGGCCGTGCAGGACGCGGGCGGCTGGCTGCGCGACAACCTCGTCCCGGCGCTGGCCGACACGGCGCGCTTCGTCCGCGACGACATGGTGCCCGCCCTGCGCGACTTCGGCGGCTGGCTGGACGACAACAAGGGCACGATCGAGGTCGTCGCCGGGGTCATCGGCACCGTGCTGTTGCCCGTCCTGATCACCACCGCGGTCGGCTACGCGCAGGCCGGGATCGCCGCGACGGTGTCCGGCGCCCAGCAGGTTGCGGCGTGGGTCGCTTCCGGCGTCTCGGCAGTGCGCAACGGCGCGCTGTCCGTCGCCGCGTCCTACCAGACCGTCGGCGGCTGGATCGCGTCCGGCACCTCCGCGGTCGTCTCCGGCGCCCAGCAGGTCGCGGCGTGGATCGCAACCGGCGCCCGGGCGACGTGGGGCATGGCCTTGCAGCTCGCCGCGGCGGCGAGCGTCGTGGGCGGCTGGATCCTGATGGGCACTCAGTCCCTGATCCAGGCGGCCCGGATGGCCGCTGCTTGGATCATGGCGATGGGCCCGATCGGCTGGATCACCGTCGCCGTGATCGCGATCGTCGCGCTGATCATCGCGTACTGGGACGAGATCAAGGCCGCGACCCTGGCCGCCTGGGACTGGGTGGTCGACAAGGTCAAGTGGGTCGGTCAGTTCCTCCTCGACCTCTTCATGAACTGGAGCCTTCCCGGGCTGCTGATCAAGCACTGGGACGACATCAAGTCCGGTGCCCAGGCTGCCTGGGACTGGGTCGTCGACTTCGTGCGGGCCATCCCGGGGCGGCTGTGGAACATCTTCCTGAACTTCACCTTGCCGGGCCTGCTGATCAAGTACTGGTCGGACATCAAGCAGGGCGCGATCGACGGCTGGAACTCCGCGATCGACTGGATCAAGGGCGTCCCCGGCTGGATCGTCGACGCCGTGTCCGACCTGAACGTGCGCATGATCGAGGTCGGGATGGACACCGCCCGCGGCATCTGGGAGGGCATCCAGCGCATGGGCGGCTGGCTGCGCGACAAGGTCATGAGCTGGGCGCGGAACGTGATCCCCGGGCCGATCGCCGACGCCCTCGGGATCCAGTCGCCGTCGACCGTGATGCGCGATCAGGTCGGCCGGTGGATCCCCGCCGGCATCGTCGCGGGCATCGACCTGGGGACCCCGGAGCTGGAGCGGACGATGGCCGACCTGGTCGTCCCGCCCACGATCCCCGACTGGATGCTCC
The DNA here is from genome assembly GCF_042734615.1 of Kitasatospora sp. NPDC059646. Taxonomy (NCBI): domain Bacteria; kingdom Bacillati; phylum Actinomycetota; class Actinomycetes; order Kitasatosporales; family Streptomycetaceae; genus Kitasatospora; species Kitasatospora sp. NPDC059646. The sequence goes on along the minus strand of NZ_JBHWDS010000023.1, from coordinate 35,546 downwards.
AGGAGGTCGGTCCCGTCAAGGTCGGCGCTGCCGTCGCCTCCGCAACGATTCCGGGCGCCGGGCCCGGGACGGTCGGTGCGGCGGGGCCGGCGGTGCAGATCGAGCACTACCACGAGGCCGAGGGCGGCAACGCCCGCAAGACCGCCGTCGAGTTGCAGATGCTGTCCAAGGGCAGGGGGTGACACGGTGGCAGCAGGCGACCTGATCACTCGTGACCTCCAGATCGAGTGGGCCGGGCGGCTGTGGGGCGACGGCACCGCGGTGCAGGTCGTGAACGTCGACGGCTGGGACACCCTCCCAGCCGTCGACTCCCGCACCGTTCCACGAGCCCAGCAGCACGGCAGCTACCTCGGCGGACTCCTCTCCCAGTCCCGAATCGTCACCGCCGACCTCCAGCTCACCACCTGGCCGGACGAGTACCCCGCCGCGCGGCGGGCCCTGCTCACCGCCACCGCCCTCGCCCAGGACGAGCAGCCGCTCGTCATCCGGCTCGCCGGCGAGACCCAGCTCGTCCACGCGCGCGTCTTCGCCCGGCGGCTGCCCGACGACGCCCAGGCCGCGCAGGGCACCCCGGCCCTCACCATCGCGTGGGAGGCCACCGACCCTCGCCGCTACGGCCTCGCCGAGCAGGTGGTCACCACCGCCCTGCCGCAGCCCGGCCTCGGCCTGGACTGGGCGGACGGCGGCAGCCCGGCCGGCCTGGACTGGCACGACGGTGACTCACCCGCTGGCCTGGACTGGGGAGCTGACACCTCGACCGGCAACGTGACCTGCGTCAACGCGGGTGACGCGGACGCGCATCCGCTGCTGGAGATCCGCGGCCCCGTCACCCTGCCGTCGGTGACCGTCGTCGAAACCGGCCAGGTACTCGAGTACGACATCACCCTGGCCGCGTCCGACGTGCTGACCGTCGACACCTGGGGCGGCACCGTGACCCTCGCCTCCGGAGCCACCCGCCTCTACACCGCCACCGCGCGGTCCGCGCCCGAGGGCGCGTTCGTCCTCCCTGCCCTCAGCACCTCGACGCTCGCCCTCCGCTCCGCCCCCGGGTCCAGCGACCCCGCAGCGTCCCTGACCGTCCGATACCGCTCCGCGTACTGGTAGGAGGCCCCCATGGCAGGCCTGTCCCGATGGCTCAAGCCCCGCGCCGCCGGCGGCGGGCAGACCCGCAAGGAGACCCGCCTCGCAGCGACGCCCGGCGACGGCACCCCGACCGGACCCATCACCTTGCGGTCGGGGGTCGTCCCCGGGGGCGACCCCTTCAGCCTCAGTGGCTCGGGCATGACCGCTACCGTCGGCGTCGGCCGTGCGGTTGTCCAGGGCACCACCGCGCAGGGCGCCTACAGCGTCGCGTTCGACGCCCCGCAGTCGCTGCTCATCCCGGACGGCAACGGCGTCAACCCCCGCATCGACCTCCTCGTGGTACGCGTCTACGACCCGGAGATCGACGGCTCCCCGACCGCCCAGGTGGTGCTGGAGCGGGTGGCCGGCACTCCGCTGGGATCGCCGGTCGCGCCCGCCGCCCCGGCCGGCAGCCTTCCGCTGTGGGAGATCCGCGTCGAGGCCACCGCCTCGGCCGGAAGCCCGATCAACTGGGCCAGTCGAACCGACCGGCGCCAGTACACCGTCTCCGCCGGCGGCATCGGCGTCGGCCCCGACACCTCCAACGGCGTGCACGAGGCCCAGTACCGCGACCGCGGAACCACCACGGGCCTGGAGAGGTGGAACGGCGGCAGCGCGGCCTGGGAGTCGCGGCTGTACCTCGGCACCAGCGGCCGGATCGTCATCGGCTCCGACGTCGAGCTGTACCGCGACGCCCCCAACAGCCTGCGCACGCCTGACCAGCTGACCGTCGACGGCCAGCTGAACGTGGCCGGCACCCTGAACGCCACGGGCATCGGCCAGCGGCGGCGCGGGCGCGTCCCGGGGGACCTGTCCGTCCCGAGCACCACGATGATCGACGCCACCAACATGTCGTGGTCGGTCGTCGCGGGCGGCGAGTACATCGTCACCGGCCTGATCGGCGGTTCCGGAACGACCGCGGCAGACCTCAAGATCGGCTGGTCCGCACCGACAGGCAGCGTCTTCGACTGGACGCCGACGATGCAGCCCGCTGGCGCAACCGCGACCGTCGGCAGCGTGATCACGGACCGCTCCACCCTCGCGCAAAGCCAGCTGCTCGGCACCATCGGCACCGGCACCACCATGACCGCCGTCATCAACGGCTCCCTCCTCGTCGGCGGCACGGGCGGCACGTTCAAGATGCAGGTGGGGCAGGGCGCCGCAGATGCGACCCCGTCCGTCCTCAAAGCGGGCTCGTTCATCATGGTCGAGCGGGTCGCCTGATGGCGGACGAGGCGTACCGCCTGGTCGTCGCGGACCTGCGCACCGACGTCGTCATGGACGTCCTGCCGATCAGCGGGGTGTCGTACGACGACTACATCGGCAAGTCCGGCTCGCTCTCCGGCACGATCCCGCTGCCGAACCGGGACCTCGCCGCCCGGGCCCGCGCCGCGCTGCTGCCCGGCCGCACGATGCTGTACCTGGAGTACGACGGGCAGGTCGCCTGGGGCGGACCGCTGTGGACCCGCACCCCGACCCGCGCCGCGCGCGGCGAGCTCACGTGCGCCGTGCAGGCCGCCGGCCTCGAATCCATCCTGCGCGGCCACCGGCTGCTGCTCGACACAACGACGTTCAGCGGCGTCGACCAGTTGGAAATCGCGCGCCAGCTCGTCGCCTACACGCAGGCCCAGACGGGCGGTCAGCTCGGCATCGAGATCGACTGGAGCCAGCTGTCCGGCGTCCTGCGGGACCGCACCTACTCGCGGTACGACGCGCCCTGGATCGGCGGCCTGCTCGACCAGCTGGCCGCCGTCCAGGGCGGCCCGGAGTGGCGGATCCACGTCTACCGGGACAGCGCCGGCAGCCGGCACCGCGCGCTCCAGCTCGGCACCCCGCGCCTGGCCGCGTCCGGCGTCGACACCGTGCTGTCCACCCCGGCCGGCGCGAAGGGCGAAGGCGCGATCACCGCCTACTCCCTGCCGGAGGACGCCACGACCCAGGCCAACGCCTGGATCTCGCGCGGTGCCAGCATCAACACCGACCAGGCCAGCGCGTCGGTGCCGCTCATGTCCGCACTGGCGACCGCGACCAGCGACTTCACCGACGGCTGGCCGAGGCTCGACGGCACCAGCGACTACACCGACGTCAACGTCCAGGCGACCCTGGACAGTTACGCCGCCACCGACCTCGCCCGCTGGCGCCGCCCGATCATCATCCCGTCCGTCACCATCGCCTCTAGCCCCGGCCGCCGGCCCGAGCTCGGCTCCTACGTGCGGATGCGGATCACCGACGACTGGTACCCCGAGGGGCACTCCGCGCGGTACCGCGTCGTCGGCTACAAGGTCGCCCCGGCCGAGCGCCGCGCCGAGTCCACTGACCTGTTTCTGGAGGCTGCCTGATGGTCGCGAACGTCCCCGTGGACATCCTGGACCGGCTCCGCGCGGTGGAGGACCGGCTCCGCCAGGTCGAAGGCCGCACCCAGCAACGCCCCGCGCTGAACCAGATCCTCGGCAACGTCAACGTGGGCCCCGGCGGCATCTTCAAGGTCCTCGACACCGACGGCAGCACGATCTTCTGGGTAGGTGGCATCTCGCCTGCGCACCCGGACGGCAGCCCCCAGCGCGGCGTGCTGATGTACCGCGAAGACGGGTCGATCGCGTTGCAGATCGCCACGACAACCGCTGACCCGCAGGGGCTGGCCATCCGCGACCGCGCCGGCTACTTCATCCTCGCCGACGACGTGCCGTCAGGATCAGGTTTGTCCGCCCCGCACTTCGGGGCTGACGGCTGGTACGGCTACACCGAGACGCCGGCGTGGACCACAACGAGTGCCTCGTTCGCAACGTGCATGTCGCTGGCCTGGAAACGCTTTCACCCCCGTGTGCAGGGCTTCTACCTGGTCCGATGCGATGCTGGGGTGTCGGGTGAGATCCGCCTGGTCGATGGCGCCGGTGGCGTGATCGGCACCGTTGCGCTGGGCGCGGGTGCCTACCAGGTCGGGTCGGTGACCGGCCCGATCAGCGGCGGCCTTGGCAGCGATCAGACCCTGACCTGGCAGGCTCGGGTCACCGGCGGCACCGGCTCGATCGGCGTCCGCGGCCTGAGCACGTTCGGCGTCGGGTCCTAGAGCTGGGGAGGCGGACCGGACGGGGTCGGCGCGTTGGGGTCCGGGACGTGGGTCGGCGGCAGCCCGTTGTCCACCGTGCCGCCGCCGCCAGGGTTCTGACCAACAGGGCTGGGCGGCGGGGTGGTCGGGTCCGGCTCGGTCGGCGTGGTCGGGGTGCTCATCGTGCTTCCCTTCTTCGTCGTGCTCGGCGTCGGGGCCGCGGTCGTGGCCGGCGCGGTGGTGCTGGCCGGCGGGTCGCTCGGGGTGGAGCTGGCGGACGCGGACGCCGACGGGCTGCTGCTCGGGCTCTCGCTCGCACCGGGGCTCGGGCTGCCGGTGTCCGCGACGTCGGCCGTCTGCACCTGCTGGGTGCTGTCCCCGCCCGTGCCGAGCGCCCAAGCCCCGCCGCCGATGCCCAGCACCGCCACCACCGACGCCGCCATCGCTGCCGTCTGCCTGCTGATTCGGAACGCCATCTCGTAGACCCCCCTTGGCTGTTGGTGCCCACCACGGTACCGCCGCGGCCGACACATCTCCCTCACACCACCCGAGTTGGCGACGAATTCGCACGCTCGCATTCCGCTTGGAGCTCTGATGCCCGAACAGTTCCTGCCCGGTGCCGAGGTGCACCGGCTCGACGACGCCCCGATGGCAGGTGACGGCGGGGCGCGCGCAGGCTGGCACATCACCTGGGACCGGAACGCGACCGCTGCCGCCCCGGCTGACCTGGTGCCGTTCGACAACCTGGTGCAGTACTTCGCCGGCTCCGGCGCCGGATCGGCCCCGCACCTGCTCTGGGACCCGTTCACCGGCCGGGTCGCCCAGTTCTTCTCCGCGACCTCGCGCAGCAAGAGCTTCGTGAACAAGGCGGGCGGCGTCGAGACGAATCGCAAGGGCAACCTGCTGGTCCAGATCGAGACCGTCTTCTTCCCCTACTGCCAGGTGGACGGCCGGGTGTACGCGACCGTCGCGGACACGCCGTGCGTCGGGCTGGACCGGATCGTCGAGTGGCTCCGCAGCTGGGGCGTCCCGGACGACTGGCCAATGGGCTGGCCCGACTGGTCCTCGCAGCGCAACGCCGGGATCTGGGACTCGACGAGCGGCCACTACGGGCACAGCCAGGTGCCGGAGAACGACCACAACGACCCGGGCCCCATGCCGCTCGGGATGTTCCAGACCAACACCGCGGCCCGGACGGACCGGCGCCGCCTCGATGAGGAGGTGCGCTGATGGCGCTCATGAGTGGCGAGGTCAAGTCAGGCTTCCTGGCTGACGACCCCGCGAACGCGACCCTGGTCCCGCTGCCGCCGCAGAACGGCGGTGCCGTCGGCTGGGGGCAGGTGTACGTCAGCTTCGCGGCCGAGTTCGCGGACGCGGTGCTGCGCGTGGCGGTCTGGAACGACACGGCCAGGGCCTTCCGAATCATGGAGCGGCTGGCCGTTCCGCGTGCCGGAGGCCGGGTCAACATCTCCATCCAGGACGGCGACTCCAAGATCAGTGTGGGCCGCGTCAAGGCAGGGCCGTCCGACACCGGCCGGTGCCCGGTCGCCTGGCTGCTCGAAACCACCCTCAAGGGCTGACGGGAGATCACGATGAAGGACTCGACGCGCAGACTGCTCCGCACGATCTTCGCGGTCCTCGCTGGCGGCGCTGCCGCGATGCCGCTGCTGGTGCACACCGCCGGGATCCCGGACACGGTGCCTGGCCTCAGCGTCCTGCTCGGTGTCTCCGGGGCCGTGACCCGGCTCCTCGCGCTCCCGGTGGTCGAGGGATGGCTGCCGGCCTGGCTCCGGAAGGCGCCGGACCCGGACGCCGAGGCACTCAGCCGGGCGGTGCGCGAGTGACCAGCCCCCCGGCCGACCCCCTCACCTCCCTGGCAGTCAGCATGACCGCACTCCGCGGCGAGGTCTCGACCGGCCTCGCCGAGATCAAGGGGGAGTTGGCGCTGCTGCGGCAGTCCGACTCCCAGACCGGGCAGACGCTGGCGGCGCACAGTGCGCAGCTGGCCGAGCACGATCAGCGGATCGCGGAGCTGAGACAGGCGCAGGCGGCGGAGGCCGAGGTTCGGCGGGTGGATCACCGTCGGTTGCAGGCCGCGGCGGCGGTGGTGGGGATCGTTGCGGCGGCGGCTGCGGTGGTCCCGATCGTTCGGTGAAGGCGGTGTTTCGCTCGTTCGGGTGACGCTCAGGCCTGTGGGCCTTGCTGGTTGTCGGAGGGGCGTGCCAGAGTATCGACGTCCCCGGGAGACCGGGGGTGAGCCGTCTGGAGGCTGGTCTCCTGGCTCTGCGTTACCTGGGTGTCCGTGGCCCCTTGTCCCTGCGCGAGCGGGGGTCGTCCGAGGTGGTCGTCGGTTCACAGGGCTGAACCAGCAGTTCGTCTTCCCCGCGCGAGCGGGGGTCAGCCGGTTCTCTGCGAGGCAGCTGACGGGCCAGCAACATCCCCTCCCCGCGCAAGCGGGGGTCACGACCCGCCCCGCTCGGCTTCGGCCGGCGGGGCGGTTTCGTGCGTCCGGGCCCCGCTACGCTGCCCGCATGACGATCAAGGCAGTGGTGTTCGATGTCGGCGAGTGCCTGGTGGACGAGACCCGGGAGTACGGCACCTGGGCGGACTGGCTGGGCGTGCCCCGGCACACGTTCGTGGCCCAGTTCGGGGCCGTCATCGCAGAGGGCCGCGACTACCGCGAGACGTTCCAGGTGTTCCAACCCGGCTTCGACCTGTACGCCGAGCGGGAGCGGCGCGCGGCGGCCGGCCAGCCGGAGACCTTCGGCGAGGACGACCTCTACCCGGACGTCCGACCTGCGCTCGCCGAACTGCGCGCGGCTGGGCTGCACCTGACGATCGCGGGCAACCAGACCGTCCGGGCGGGCCGGATCCTGCGCGAGCTGTTCAGTGGGGACGTCGACCTGATCGGCACCTCCGACGACTGGGGTGCCAGCAAGCCGGACGCGGCGTTCTTCGAGCGGGTCGCCGAGGTCGTCCCGGCCGAGCCCGGCGAGATCCTGTACGTCGGCGACCGCCTCGACAACGACGTGCTGCCCGCCCTCGCCGCCAAGATGCGCACCGCGCTGATCCGCCGCGGCCCGTGGGGCTGGATCCAGCAGCATGACCCGGCCGCCGAGAAGTCGACGTTCCGCATCGACAGTCTGACCGAACTCCCCGAACTGATCGCCAAGTTCAACGCTGGAGCGAGCTGAGGGTCGCGGACCAGGAGTAGAGGCGGTCGTCCACGGCCTGGACGGCCGCCGTGTCCTGCCACTCCGTCAGCAGAGCCCGGGCCTCGCGCACCCGCTCCATGCCGGTCTCGTACCAGGTGACCCGCAGCTGTTCGAGAGCTGCCTCCAGGTGGCGGCATGCGTCCTCGGGACGTCGGGCACGGGCCTCGACGGCGGCGAGGTCGGCGAGGACGACGACGCGCTGCTTGCCGTCCGAGTCGCCAAGGCCGTCCAGCACCTCGGTCAGAGTTTCCCGGGCCTGCGGGAGGTGGCCCGCGGCGAGTTGGGTGTTCCCCAGGAACGCGGCGAGCCTGGTCGGGTTGAACCAGGTGAACCACTCCGGCAGGATGCTCGGTTCGCTGGCCGCCAGTAGGTCGGCGGCGTGGTTGAGCAACGTCAGCGCGCCCCGAATGTCCTGGCAGCGTGTCAGGCACTCGGCTTCGACGGCGTCCAGCCAGGCGTGAACCTCGGCTGGTGCGCCCCCTCGACGGGCGTACGCGCGGGCACCGCGCATCCGGTCAGCCATCTCCTCGCGGCGCCCAGCCCAGCCCGGGACGAAGGCCGCGTGGCCGAGGATCGCGGCACCGAGGAGCTGGTCGTCAGCAGCCCCGGCGGCATGCAGCGCGCGAACCAGGGTGCTGTCCGCGGCGGCGGGCTGTCGCAGATCGAAGAACTCGATGCGGCCCGCCAACAGCAGGGTCTCGGCGAGCGCCGCGGCAAGCACACGCCGGGCGACGCCGGACGTCTCGCCGAGCAGGGCTTCGCCCAGGGCGGCGTGCTCAGCAACGGACCGGTGCAGGGTCGCGGGGGCGACGGTCCAGTACATCTGCCGGTGCGCGGCAGTGATGGCCGCGTAGGCGGCGCCGATCGTCTCCGGCTGGACACCGTCGGCCTGGGCCGGGTGTGGCACCGCGGGCCGGGGCGCGGGCGGGACCGCAGGTGCCGGGCCCGCCGTGGCGGACGGCTGCCGGCCGCCGAACCCGAGCTGCGAGAGCGGCAGCCTCAGCAACTCGACCATCACGCGCTGATGCTCGTCCCTGGGCCAGGGCGGGTTAGACCCGAGCCAGCGGGCCACCTGCCGCATGCTGACGCTGTACTGCGCGATGCCGAGGCTGCGGCCGGTACGCTCCAGCGCCTCGCGCAGAGCGCGGTTGCTGCCGATGCCCGCGGCGAGCATGGCCGCTCGCAGGGCGGTGTTGCCGTCGGTGGTGCGTGCCACCCGGCCCTCCTGGTGAGCTGGTGTCGGGCCTCAAAGGTACTCCGCAGGCGGTCGTTTGAGCGACCGTCATCCGATCGAGCGGGAGGAAAAGTCACCAAAGAGGCATCCAAGAGGCATTGTTAGGGCATTCATATGTCGCCCCTGATAGCCGACTCTGATCCTGCACCGGATCCGGTGCGCCAAGTGATCAGAGGAGAGCAGCCCATGCTCGACACGCAGCAAGCCGGGCCCGCAGCGGGGCACCCAGAAGACGCTGGCGAAGGCAAGCCGTACATCCCGTGCGAAGGCTGTGCCCGGCGCCCCACCGGCACTGCCTGCCAGGCCGCCGCCTGCAGCTGCCTGGAGCAGAACCGTGGCTGAAACGGCGAGGCTGGGCATCACCGCAGAAATCACGGGTCACATGCCCAAGACCCACTTCGACTCCTTTTCGGAGGCTGGCGCTTCGCTTTGGGCCGTCCTGCGCTCCCTCCCGCTCGGCCATGTGCAGGCATCGGCCTACCGGCACCTGCTTACCGACGCTGCCGACCAGCTCGGGCCGCTCTTCCAGCACCGGGCCACGGTCCATCTCACCTTCGAGCTGGACCGCGGAACACGGCACACGGTCACCATCACCCGCAGGCCGTGACCGCAGGGTTCGGCACCGCCTCGGACGCGGCGGGCCAGGTGCTCGACCACGCTGCATGGCTCGGCCGCACCCTGGGCCAGGACGTGCGCATACGGCACCTGGAGTGCCGGTGCGTCAGCATCGGCGTCACCTACGCCGAAGGCGCAGTCAGCCCGTTCGATGAGATCTCGGCCGTGCAGCAACTGCTCGACGTCGCCACCACCGTGACGGCCACCACGACTGCCGAAGGAACAGCTCTTTCTGCCGCGATGCACGCTGCTACCTGCTACCTGCTGGCAGCACCGCGGATCCTCGCGCCCCCCAAGCCCGAGCTGCCCGCGCTGCCGCGGCATGCGGGTTGGTCGCTGCAGAGCGGCCGGTGGCGCCTGAGAGATGCGCTGGACGACCTCCTGCTGGCCGACCAGATGGACGACGCGGTGGCCGCAGAGCAGATCGTTCGCCGAATAGCCGCCCACTTCCACATACCAATGCCCCCACCGAGGACGCCACGATGACCACCCCGGACACTGCAACCGGCCACTACTACGTCGACCAGCTGCGCACCCTCGTGGACGGCACACCGATCTGGGGTGTGCGCCGGCCCGACGGCGAGCGGCGGATACGGATGGGCGTCGCCGACTTCTACGTCAGCCGCACCGACGCCGACCGGGTAGTAGCCGAGCTCAACGAGATCAACGGGCTGGCGGTCTAGCCGACGAAGAGCTGCCAGACGTCCAAGCCGAGGGCGCCGGCGACGGCGGTGATCTCATCCAGTCCTGGATTGGTCTGTGCGCGCTCCCAGTACCCGATGGTCTGCCGATCCAGACCAGCCAGCTCGGCCAGGCGTTCCTGGCTCAGGTCCCGCTCGACGCGGAGCTGGCGGAGCCGTCGGCCGAACCGCACCCGCTGCTCGATCTGGTGTGGGCTCGGAGTGCGGCGGGACGTTCGGGCTGACACCCGTTGACATTCGCCGGTACATGATCAATTGTCTGCATCACACGTTTGCCACTTATCGAGCATCAGTTCGATACTGTTCGCCGATCGTCCGGGGGGACCTGAGGAGTGCGCGTGACCACACCCCCGCGGCCGGGGCATAGCCTGGACGTCCCGTTCGACCTGGAGTCGGCAGCAGCCGACCTTCTGGCCGTGAACCGGCTGATCAGCGAGCTGGCCCAGAACGACGACGGAAGCGCGTCCAACGCCGCGGCCATCAACGCAGCGCGCCGCCTGGCCGGGCGGATCTCCGACCGGATCAGCGAGCACACCAGGTAGCTCAGTCGAGCTCGGCCTCGTGCCGGGCAAACCAGTACCCCATCTGCGCGAGGCTCGTAGTTCCCGTGATCGCCTTGATCTTGCTGATCTCCGCGTGCACCGCGCGGTCGCGCAGGTCCATCCGCTTGGCCACGGTGGCTTGCGGTACTCCGGTGACCAGCATCCGCATGATCTGGCGCTGCTGTTCGGTCAGTGCGGTTGCTCTCGGCCGGCGGTCTCCCCTCCACGGTGTGGCTCGGTCCCAGTCTCGATCGAACATCACGGCTGCGTAGTGGACGACGCCCGGGTCGTGGAGGATCAGGGCTCGAATCGGCTCGCGGCCGGGCCCCAGCGGGGTGTGGTCGGCGACGACAGCGATCCTGCGGTCGATGATGACCGCGCGGAGGAAGTCTTCGCCGAGGGTTCGCACGTGCGCGCCCTCCTGGGTGACCTGGGCGGCCCACTTCGCGGTGTCGTCATCGTCCCTGCAGTCGGCGCGGTAGAGCGTGCGCATGGCCACTCCGCGCCGGATTGCCGCGGTGTCCCGGGGGAGCGAGAGGGCCAGCGTCGATGCGGGACGAGGGCCGCCTGGCTGGGCAGTCAGCAGTTCCTGGGTGGCGCCAGCGATGATCTCGGAGAGCCTGCTGTTCACCGCTTCCATCCCTGCGACGTACTCCACCGCCCCGGCGACGAGGTTTGGCTCGGCGCGCTGGTACGCCATCGCCAGCGGACGGAGCACCTCGGGCAGGCGTGCGACGCCCGTGATCGCCTTCCCGATCTGTTCGTACGACCGCTCCCGGCGCTCCGCCAGGACTTCGAGAGGATCGCGGGCGATGAAGCGGCCGGGACGATGCGGATGCGGGACGACCAGGCCGAACGCGAGGAGCTCGTCCAGCGCGCTGTTCGAGCCGGCCGGGCACGGGTGGGCATGGGACAGGATCACGTACAGGGCCTGGGCCTCGGGCGATAGCTCCGTGGCCTCAAGAGCGTTTGCCGCAGGGGCAGTTGGCATCTGGCTTCCAGGGTCTGAGGGAAGTTCTCGCAGTGCGAGAACTTGCACAGTAGAGGGCCTTGAGGTGTCACGTCCATGGCCGGGAGACTGTTCGTACAGGCGCACCTGCACCACAAGCTGCTGACGCACCGGCAGCACCTGATCAGGCCTCACGTCCCCGGCATCTGAAGGAGCCCCAATGCGCACCCTGCGCGCTCTCGCCGTCGCGGCCGGCCTTGCCTTGGCCGTCGTGACCACCGCCAGCCTGGCGGCCGGATCGGCGTCCGCCGACTCGGGGTGGAACGTCGCCCCGACGACCAGTACCTCGCCGTCTCCGAGCCCGTCCCTGAGCACCGTCGCGTCGGTCTCGGATTCTGGCTGGAACTGATCGGCGCAAAGACTGGCCGCCCCTGCCGTGGAGGACGGCGAGGGCGGCCTCGGCAGGGGCCCTGCGGCCCGTACCGCCAGCAGGCGGGAGGTCGGCCTTGGAGGAGGCATAGCCCCTGTCAGAGCCCGTCGGTGGACTTGGTCCGCTCGGCGGGCTCTTGTGCGCTTTCTACCACCCTGTAGAACCGCCGCACAGCCCCCGACCGGCGGGGTGGAGCAGTTCCGGGCCATGGGCCTGACGCTCCTCCCGGATTCCGGACGAATACCGGATGAGGGGGACCGTCGAATGTAGAAGGCCCGACCCCCTCTACGAGGGGATCGGGCCTCTGACCTGCGAGAGGTCGCCGGTGGGCCTAACAGGACTTGAACCTGTGGCCTCTTCCTTATCAGGGAAGCGCTCTAACCGTCTGAGCTATAGGCCCTTGCCGCACTGAAAGATTAGCGGACCGAGGGCCGATCTCCCAAATCCGTATCCCCGGCCCCCGTCGGACGGTGCAGTTCAGCGGCTTCGGCGAGCCACTGGGCACGGGTCGCGGGGAGGTGGGAGGCGCCCGTGACGGTCGGGCGGACGGCGAGGACCTGGTTGATGCCGATGCGGTTCTGCTCGAAGGCGAGGGCGCTGGCGGCCATGTACAGGCGCCAGACCCGGGCCCGGCCGCGGCCGACCAGCGAGACGGCGTCGGGCCAGTGGGCCTCCAGGTTGGCGACCCACTCGCGCAGGGTGCGGCCGTAGTGCTCGCGGAGGGCCTCGACGTCGCGGACCTCGAAGCCGGCCTCCTCCAGCCGGGAGACGGTGGTGCCGACCGGGGAGAGCTCGCCGTCGGGGAAGACGTAGCGGTCGATGAAGGGGGAGAGCCGGTACGTCTCGCCGGGGTGCAACGGGCGGCGGGCGATCTGGTGGTTGAGCAGCCGGCCGCCGGGGGCCAGCAGGTCGTACAGGTGGCGGGCGTAGACCAGGTACTGGTCGGAGCCGACGTGCTCGGCCATGCCGACGCTGGAGATGGCGTCGAAGGGCCCGTCGGGGATCTCCCGGTAGTCCTGGAGCCGGACCTCGATCCGGTCGGCCAGGCCGGCCTCGGCGACCCGCTGGCGGGCCAGCGCGACCTGTTCGGTGGAGATGGAGACGCCGACGGCCTCGACGCCGTAGTGGCGGGCGGCGTGCAGGACCAGGGAGCCCCAGCCGCAGCCGACGTCCAGCAGGCGCATGCCGGGGCGCAGGCCGAGCTTGCGGCAGATCAGGTCGAGCTTGGCCTCCTGGGCGTCCTCCAGGCTCTTGGCCTCGGGCGTCCAGTAGGCGCAGGAGTAGACCATGGTGGGGCCGAGGACGAGCCGGTAGAAGTCGTTGCCGACGTCGTAGTGGTGGCTGATCGCGGCGCGGTCGCGGCGGCGGCTGTGCAGGCTGCCGCGGCGGTGCCGGACCTCCTCCGGCGGGGGAGCGGGCTGCGGGCCGATCGCCCCCTGGCGCAGGGCGGTGCCGAGCAGGCGGCGGCCGGGGGCGCCGAGGACCTGACGGGGGCCGAGGCGCAGGGTGCGGATCTCCGGGTCGTCGGCGAAGGCGGCGACGGCGTCCAGCACCTCGTAGAGGTCGGTGCTCGGGTCGAGTTCGAGGTCGCCGGAGACGTAGGCGCGGGCCAGGCCGAGTTCGCCGGGGGCCCAGATCAGGCGGCGCAGGGCCCTGCGGTTGCGCAGGACGATGGTGGGGGCGTCCGGCGGGCCGGCCTGGGAGCCGTCCCAGGCGCGTACCCGCAGGGGGATCCGACGGCCGATCAGGCCTTCGAGTGCTCGGACCAGTTGCTGTGCGTTCTCCGCCATCACGGACCTCTCGACCGGCCGTACCCGTCCGGGCCGCCCGGTGACCGCTGTCGCGGCCGGTCGGCCCCGTGCTCGTTGGTGTCTCTTCATTTGTCCACGCGGGGGCGGTGCACACGCCCTGGCGCGCCGGGGCGGTCACCCGATTGCCGCCGGAGACGGCGAGGGCCCCGAAGGCTTCAACAGCCTTCGGGGCCCGGGGAATTCCGCCGAACTGACGCGGATTCAGTCTTCTTCGGCGAGGGTCAGCTCGATGCCGCCGGTGAAGCCGGCCGCGGTGTTGTAGATGAACGCGGCGAGGGTGGACAGCGCGGTCATCAGGACCACGTCGACCACCGCGATCAGGGTGGTGAACATCATGACCTTGCCGAACCCGATGTAGTCCATCAGGTTGAAGGCGCCGGAGCTGTCGCTGCCGGTGACGTCCTTGAGGGTGCTGGTCAGCGAGTCGAAGACGCCGAGGCCGTCCAGGGTCATCCAGAGCACCGCGGCGGCCACGATGATGATCACGCCGACGGCGAGCGAGAGCAGGAAGCTGACCTTCATGACCGACCAGGGGTCGGCCTTGGTGATCCGCAGCCGCGCCTTGCGGACCCGCCCGGTGCCGCCGCCGGAGGGGGCCGGGCCGGGGCCGCCGGGGCGACGGGCCTGGCCGCCGCCCTGACCGCCGGTGGGGCCCTGGCCACCGCCGGTGCGGGTGCCGCGCGGCGGGGTGGGCTGGCCCTTGGCGTAGGTGGTGGGCTGGGAGAAGCCGCCCGCCGGCGGGGCGCCGGGGGGCGGCGGCGGGGTCTGGCCGCTGTAGCCGGGCTGGGCGCCGCCCTGGCCGACCGGGGGCATCACCGAGGTGGACGCGGCGGGGTGCTCGGGGCGCTGGGGTGCACCGTACGGTGTCCCGCCCGGTCCGCCCGACAGGCCGCCCGTGGCACCTCCAGTACCCGTGGCTCCGCTCACCGTGGTCCTCCCGAACCGTCCGCCAGGCCGATCGAACCGCCCTGGTCCGTGTTGTGCTCGTGCTCCGCCTGCCCGGTTGGCCTGCGGTCAACCCGTGGTGCCCGCCCCGCCTGGAGCGGGACGGGCACCACGGTCGCGGTCGTGCGTCAGCCCTGGTCGGGCGTGCCGTCCGCCTCGTGCTCGGTGGCGGTCGCGGTCTCGGTCGCCTCGGCGTCCAGGTCCGCGCCCTCCTCCTCGTCGGCCTCCGCGTTGCGGGCCATGCCCACCACCGCGTCGCGCTTTCCGAGGTTGATCAGTTGGACGCCCATGGTGTCACGTCCGGTTTCACGCACTTCGGAAACCCTGGTCCGGATCACGCCGCCGGAGAGCGTGATGGCCATGATCTCGTCGGTCTCCTCGACCACCAGGGCGCCGACCAGCGAGCCCCGGCCCTCGACGATCTTCGCCGCCTTGATGCCGAAACCGCCGCGTCCCTGCACACGGTACTCGTCGACCGAGGTCCGCTTGGCGTACCCGCCGTCGGTGGCGGTGAAGACGTACGTACCGGGACGGACCACGTTCATCGAGAGCAGTTCGTCGTCCTCGCGGAACGACATGCCCTTGACGCCGGAGGTGGCCCGGCTCATCGGGCGGAGCGCCTCGTCGGTGGCCTTGAAGCGGATCGACTGGGCCTTCTTGGAGATCAGCAGCAGGTCGTCGTCGGCGGAGACCAGCTCGGCACCGATCAGCTCGTCGTCCCTGCCCTCCTCGTCCTGGCGCAGGTTGATCGCGATCAGGCCGCCGGAGCGCGGGGAGTCGTAGTCCTTGAGCGGGGACTTCTTGACCAGGCCGCCGCGGGTGGCGAGCACCAGGTACGGCTTGTCCTCGTAGGTGCGGACCGCCATCACCTGGGTGATGTGCTCCTCCGGCTGGAAGGCCAGCAGGTTGGCGACGTGCTGGCCGCGGGCGTCGCGGCCGGCGTCCGGCAGCTCGTAGCCCTTGGCGCGGTAGACCCGGCCCTTGTTGGTGAAGAACAGGATCCAGTTGTGGGTGGTGGTGACGAAGAAGTGGTCGACGATGTCGTCCTGCTTCAGCTGCGCGCCGCGCACGCCCTTGCCGCCGCGCTTCTGCGAGCGGTACAGGTCGGAGCGGGTGCGCTTGACGTAGCCGCCGCGGGTGATGGTGACGACGATGTCCTCCTCGGCGATGAGGTCCTCGATGGAGAGGTCGCCGTCGGAGGGGATCAGGGTGGAGCGCCGCTCGTCGCCGTACTTCTCGACGATCGCGGTGAGCTCCTCGGAGACGATCTCGCGCTGCCGGGCCGGCGAGGCGAGGATCGCGTTGTACTCGTTGATCTTGGCTTGGAGCTCGTCGTGCTCGCTGAGGATGCGGGCGCTCTCCAGGGCGGCCAGCCGGCGCAGCTGCATCTCGAGGATGGCGTTGGCCTGGAGTTCGTCGATCTCCAGCAGCCGCATCAGGCCGGTGCGGGCGGCGTCGGCGCTCTCCGAGGCGCGGATCAGCGCGATCACCGCGTCGATCTGGTCGAGGGCCTTGAGCAGCGCGCGCAGGATGTGGGCGCGCTCCTCGGCCTTGCGCAGCCGGAAGGTGGTCCGGCGGACGATGACCTCGATCTGGTGGGCGACCCAGTGCCGGATGAAGGCGTCCAGCGACAGGGTGCGCGGCACGCCGTCGACCAGGGCCAGCATGTTGGCGCCGAAGTTGGTCTGCAGGTCGGTGTGCTTGTACAGGTTGTTGAGCACGACCTTGGCGACCGCGTCCCGCTTGAGCACGATGACCAGGCGCTGGCCGGTGCGCGAGGAGGACTCGTCGCGGACGTCGGCGATGCCGGCGATCCGGCCGTCCTTGACCAGGTCGGCGATCTTCAGCGCGAGGTTGTCCGGGTTGACCTGGAACGGCAGCTCGGTGATCACCAGGCACTGGCGGCCCTGGATCTCCTCGACCTCGACCACGGCGCGCATGGTGATCGAGCCGCGGCCGGTGCGGTAGGCGTCGTCGATGCCGCGACGGCCGACGATCAGCGCGCCGGTGGGGAAGTCGGGGCCCTTGATCCGCTCGATCAGGGCGTCCAGCAGCTCCTCGTTGGACGCCTCGGGGTGCTCCAGCGCCCAGAGCGCGCCGGAGGCGACCTCGCGCAGGTTGTGCGGCGGGATGTTGGTGGCCATGCCGACCGCGATGCCGGTGGCACCGTTGACCAGCAGGTTGGGGATGCGCGAGGGCAGGACGGTGGGTTCCTGCTGGCGGCCGTCGTAGTTGGCGGCGAAGTCGACGGTCTCCTCGTCGATGTCGCGCATCATCTCCATCGCCAGCGGCATCATCTTGCACTCGGTGTAGCGCATCGCCGCGGCCGGGTCGTTGCCCGGGGAGCCGAAGTTGCCGTTGCCGTCGACCAGCGGCATCCGCATCGACCAGGGCTGGGCGAGGCGGACCAGGGTGTCGTAGATCGAGGTGTCGCCGTGCGGGTGGTAGTTGCCCATCACGTCGCCGACCACGCGGGCGCACTTGTAGTAGCCCTTCTCGGGCCGGTAGCCGCCGTCGTACATCGCGTAGAGCACGCGCCGGTGCACGGGCTTGAGGCCGTCGCGGACCTCGGGGAGGGCGCGCGACACGATGACGCTCATCGCGTAGTCGAGGTAGGAGCGCTGCATCTCGGTCTCGAGCTCGATGAGCTCGACCCGGTGACCGCTCTGGGCAAGGGTGGTGCTGTCCTCGGGCTGCTCGCCGCCGTCCGGACGGTTGTCGTCGACCACTGGTGGTCAGTTTCCTTTCAACGATCCTGGGCGGACGTCAGACGTCCAGGAAGCGGACGTCCTTCGCGTTGCGCTGGATGAAGGAGCGGCGGGCCTCGACGTCCTCGCCCATCAGGACGGAGAACAGGTCGTCGGCGCGGGCGGCGTCCTCCAGGGTGACCTGGAGCAGCAGGCGGTGGGCGGCGTCCATGGTGGTGACGCGCAGCTCCTCGGCGTTCATCTCGCCGAGACCCTTGAAGCGCTGGATGGCGTCGTCCTTGGGGAGCCGGCGGCCGGCCTCGACGCCGGCGGCGATCAGCGCGTCGCGCTCGCGGTCGGAGTAGGCGTACTCGAACTCGTCGCGGCCCCACTTGATCTTGTACAGCGGGGGCATCGCCAGGTAGACGTACCCGGCCTCGACCAGCGGCCGCATGAAGCGGAACAGCAGGGTCAGCAGCAGGGTGCGGATGTGCTGTCCGTCGACGTCGGCGTCGGCCATCAGCACGATCTTGTGGTAGCGGAGCTTCTCGGCGTCGTAGTCCTCCTGGATGCCGCAGCCGAAGGCCGAGATCAGCGCCTGGACCTCGGTGTTCTGCAGCACCTTGTCGATCCGGGCCTTCTCGACGTTCAGGATCTTGCCGCGGATCGGGAGGATCGCCTGGGTGCGCGGGTCGCGGCCCTGCTTGGCGGAGCCGCCGGCCGAGTCGCCCTCGACGATGAAGATCTCGCACTCGGCCGGGTCCTTGGACTGGCAGTCCGAGAGCTTGCCGGGCAGCGAGGCGGACTCCAGCAGGCCCTTGCGGCGGGTCAGGTCGCGGGCCTTGCGGGCGGCGACCCGGGCGCTGGCGGCCTGGATGGACTTGCGGATGATGTCCGCGGCCTCGTTGGGGTTGCGGTCCAGCCAGTCGGCCAGGTGCTCGTTGACCACCTTCTGGACGAAGGTCTTGGCCTCGGTGTTGCCGAGCTTGTCCTTGGTCTGGCCCTCGAACTGCGGCTCGCCGAGCTTGACCGAGATGATCGCGGTCAGGCCCTCGCGGATGTCCTCGCCGGAGAGGTTGTCGTCCTTGTCGCGGAGCAGCTTCTTGTCGCGCGCGTAACGGTTCATCAGACCGGTCAGCGCGGCGCGGAAGCCCTCCTCGTGGGTGCCGCCGCCGTGGGTGTGGATGGTGTTCGCGAACGAGTACACGCCCTCGGTGTAGGACGAGTTCCACTGCATCGCGACCTCGGCGGAGATCCGCTTGTCCTTGTCCTCCGCCTCGAAGTCGATCACCGAGGGGTGGATCACCTCGCCCTTGCGGGAGTTGAGGTGGGCGACGAAGTCGGCGATGCCGCCGTCGTACTTGTACGTGACGGAGAGCGGCCTGCCCTCCTCGTCCGCGTGCTCCGGGCGCTCGTCGGTCAGCGAGATGGTCAGGCCCTTGTTGAGGAAGGCCATCTCCTGGAAGCGCCGGGAGAGCGTCTCGAACGAGTAGACGGTGGTCTCGAAGATGTCCTGGTCGGCCCAGAAGGTGACGCTGGTGCCGGTCTCCTCGGTGGCCTCGTGCTTGGCCAGCGGGGCGGTCGGGGTGCCGGACTTGTACTCCTGCGTCCAGCGGGCGCCGTCGGTGAGGATCTCGACCGCGAGGCGGGTGGAGAGCGCGTTCACCACGGAGACGCCGACGCCGTGCAGACCGCCGGAGACCGCGTAGCCGCCGCCGCCGAACTTGCCGCCCGCGTGCAGCACGGTCAGGACGACCTCGACGGCGGGCTTGTCCTGGCCGGGCATGATGCCGACCGGGATGCCGCGGCCGTTGTCGACCACCCGCACGCCGCCGTCGGCCAGGATCGTCACGTCGATGGTGTCGGCGTGGCCGGCCAGCGCCTCGTCGACCGAGTTGTCCACGATCTCGTACACCAGGTGGTGCAGGCCGCGCTCGCCGGTCGAGCCGATGTACATGCCGGGGCGCTTGCGGACGGCGTCGAGGCCCTCCAGCACCTGGATCGCGCTGGCGTCGTACGCCTTGTTGTCGGACGGGTCTGGGGTCTGGCTGGGGTTGCCGGAATCGGCCACGAAGCGCCCTCTCTGGCACAGCGCGGGCCGCGCCCCTTCCCGCTTGCCCGGGCAGGTGTGCGACCACGGCGTTTCGACTCGGTTGCTGCACGCAACGGTGTTTGCGCTTCAGTCTACCGGTACGAGTGACAGAGAGGGGCGTTTGGCAGCCTCTGAGGGCAGATGTGCCGCCCTGAATCCCCTCTGCACATGTCCCGATACTCGACAGGGGGGCTCAGAGCGCCTGGACGGGCCGCCAGCGATTCCGGAAGATCCCGATCCGCTCCGCCCGGCTCAGCCCCAGGTGTCCCCGGGGCCCTTGCTTCCGGGCGCCCGCAACCGCCCGTAACCGCGCACCGGGGCGTCCGGCCCCAGGACCTTGATCACCCGGACCGTGCCGTGCCCCAGCTCGTGGTTCAGACGGGCCACCAACTGCCGTGCCAGCAGCCGGAGTTGAGTGGCCCAAGCAGTGGAGTCGCACTGCACGGTGAGGACCGCCTCGGCCTCCGCGTACGACTTGGGTTCACAGTGCGCAGCGATGTCCGGCCCCACGATCTGCGACCAGCGGCCCATCACCCCGCCCACCGCGGCCGGCGCCTCCCAGCCCCGCTCGGTGATCAGCCGGTTCAGCGCCGCCCCCAGCGGCACCGGGTCGCGGCCGTCCGCGCGGGCGCCGCTGCGCAGTCCGGTGCGCTTCGCCTCCCGGCGCTCGCGGACCTGCTCGCCGCGCTGACGGGCCTGCTCCTTGGCGGCGCGCAGCGCCACCCGGGCCAGGTCGATCCCCGAAAGCTCCGAGCTCTCCGCCATCACGCTCCATCCCCAGGCTGTGGACAACTGCACCGACGAGCGGTCCAGGGTACGGGGTCGCCCGACCTCACGGCGTGAGTCGGGTCACGGCGCCCTCCGAGACGCCGTACCGGGCCCCGCTGAGCGCCTTCGGGACGTCCTCCGCGACCGCCGCGGTGACCAGCACCTGCTCGCCGCCGGCCACCAGCTCGGCCAGCCGGTCCCGCCGGCGGGCGTCCAGCTCGGCGAACACGTCGTCCAGGATCAGCACCGGCTCCCCGCCCTCGGAGCGCAGCAGCTCGTACGAGGCCAGCCGCAGCGCCAGCGCGTACGACCAGGACTCGCCGTGGCTGGCGTAGCCCTTGGCGGGCAGCGGGCCGAGCCGCAGCAGCAGCTCGTCGCGGTGCGGGCCGACCAGGGTCAGGCCGCGCTCGATCTCCTGCCTGCGCACCGCCTGCAGGGCGTCCAGCAGTTGCTGTTCGGCCTGTTCGCGGCTGTTCGGCAGCTCGCCCTCGAAGGAGGAGCGGTACTCCAGCACGGTCTCCCCGGTGCCCGGAGCGAGCTGGCGGTACGCCTCGGCGACCAGCGGCTGGAGCGCGGCCACCAGGTGGATCCGGAAGGCCGTCAGCTCCGCCCCGGCGCGGGCCAGGTGGCCGTCCCAGACCTCCAGGGTGGACAGGTCGGCGGCCTTGCCGCCGCCGGCCCGGCGGGCCGCCGCGGCGGTCTTCAGCAGGGCGTTGCGCTGCTTGAGCACCCGCTCGTAGTCGGAGCGCACGCCGGCCAGCCGGGGCGCCCGGGCGGTCAGCAGCTCGTCCAGGAAGCGGCGGCGCTCACCGGGGTCGCCCTTGACCAGCGTCAGGTCCTCGGGGGCGAACAGCACGGTGCGCAGCACGCCCAGCACGTCGCGCGGGCGGACGTTGTCGGAGCGGTTCAGCCGGGCCCGGTTGGCCTTGCCCGGGGTGATCTCCAGCTCGACCAGGGTGGTCCGGCCGCCCTGCGCCACCACGCTGGCCCGGACCACCGCCCGCTCGGCGCCGAGGCGGACCAGCGGGGCGTCGGTGGCGACCCGGTGGCTGCCCAGGGTGGCGACGTAGCCGATCGCCTCGACCAGGTTGGTCTTCCCCTGCCCGTTGGGTCCGACGAACGCGGTGACGCCCGGGTCGAGCGGAACCTCGACCCGGGCGTAGGAACGGAAGTCGGCGAGCGACAGGTGCGCGACGTGCATGACGGTGGACTGCGCTCGCCTTCTGGCCGTGGGTGCTTACTTGGACTCGACCGCGTGGCCGCCGAACTGGTTGCGCAGCGCCGCGATCATCTTCATCTGCGGGGAGTCGTCCTGCCGGGACGCGAACCGGGCGAACAGCGACGCGGTGATCGCCGGCAGCGGCACCGCGTGGTCGATCGCGGCCTCGACGGTCCACCGGCCCTCGCCGGAGTCCGCCGCCCAGCCCTTGAGCTTGGCCAGGTGCTCGTCGTCGTCCAGCGCCCGGACCGCGAGGTCGAGCAGCCAGGAGCGGATGACGGTGCCCTCCTGCCAGCTGCGGAACACCTCGCGCACGTCGGTGACCTCGGGGGCCGCCTCCAGCAGCTCCCAGCCCTCGGCGAAGGCCTGCATCATCGCGTACTCGATGCCGTTGTGGACCATCTTGGCGAAGTGGCCGGCGCCGACCTTGCCGGCGTGCACCGAGCCGAACTCGCCCTCGGGCTTGAGCGCGTCGAAGACCGGCTGGACCTTGGCGACGTGCGCGGCCTCGCCGCCGTACATCAGCGCGTAGCCGTTCTCCAGGCCCCAGACGCCGCCGGAGACGCCGCAGTCGACGAAGCCGATGCCCTTGGCGGCCAGCAGCTCGGCGTGCTGGATGTCGTCGGTCCAGCGGGAGTTGCCGCCGTCCACCACCACGTCGCCGGGGGAGAGCAGCTCGGCCAGGTGCTCGACGGTCTCCTGGGTGGGTCCGCCGGCGGGGACCATCACCCACACCACGCGGGGGGCCTCCAGCGTGGCGACCAGCTGCTCCACGCTGTCGACATCGGCGAGGTCGGGGTTGCGGTCGTAGCCGATGACGGTGTGGCCGGCGCGGCGGATGCGCTCGCGCATGTTGCCGCCCATCTTGCCGAGACCGATGAGGCCGAGCTCCATGACAAGTCCTTCACTGTGGTGTCGTGCCTGACGGCGGCGCCGTTGCCGCGCTCCCCGAGCCTACGCCGCCGATCGGGCACGTCCGGGCAGCCACAGGGGCGCGGAGGCCGGTGCCCCTCGCGCCCCTGGTGACTTGACGCCGCGTCAGCCGGACAGCCGGACCGGCATGATCAGGTACTGGTAGGCCTCGTCCGGTTCGGCGTCCACCGCGGGCTTGCCGGTGAGCAGCGCCGGCTTGGTCGGGGTGGTGAAGCTCAGCTGCGCGTACGCGGCGTCGATCGCCTTGAGCCCCTCCTCCAGGTAGCCGGGGTTGAACGCGATCGAGATGTCGTCGCCCTCCAGGTCCGCCTCGACCCGCTCGGAGGCCTGGGCGTCGTCGCCAGAGCCGGCCTCCAGGGTGAGCACGCCCTGCTCGAAGTTCAGCCGGACCGGGGTGTTGCGCTCGGCCACCAGCGAGACGCGCTTGAGCGCCTCCAGGAACGGCTGGGTCTGCACCGCGGCGACCGCCGAGAACTCGGTCGGGAAGATCGACCGGAACTTCGGGAACTCGCCCTCCAGCAGGCGGGTGGTGGTCCGCCGGCCGGCGCCCTCGAAGCCGATCAGGCCCTCGCCGGCGCCGCCGGTGGACAGCGCGATCGACACGTGGTCGCCGCTGCCCAGCGACTTGGCGATGTCCTGCAGGGTCTTGGCCGGGACGAGCGCGACGGCGTTGATGTCGTCCTGCTCGGGCTTCCACAGCAGCTCGCGGACGGCGAACCGGTACCGGTCGGTGGCGGCCAGGGTGATCCCGCTGCCGTTGATCTCGACCCGGACGCCGGTGAGCACCGGCAGGGTGTCGTCGCGGCCGGCGGCGACCGCGGCCTGGCTGACCGCCGAGGCGAACACGTCGCCCGGGACGGTGCCGGTGGCGGTCGGCATCTGGGGCAGCGCGGGGTACTCGTCGACCGGCAGCGTCGGCAGGGTGAACCGCGAGCTGCCGCAGACCACGCTGACCCGCATGCCGTCGGTGGAGATCTCCACCGGACGGTTCGGCAGGTTGCGCGAGATGTCGTTGAGCAGGCGACCGGAGACCAGGACGGTGCCGGCCTCCTCGACGTCCGCCTCCAGCTCGACCCGGGCCGACACCTCGTAGTCGAACCCGGACAGCGCCAGCGAGCCGTCCTGCGCGGTCAGCAGCAGGCCGGCCAGCACCGGCACCGGCGGCCGCGCGGGGAGGCTGCGGGCGGCCCAGGCCACCGCCTCCGCGAGGACATCACGCTCCACCCGGAACTTCACCGGTAACCGCCTCCTGGCTGCTGTCGCCGCGCCGTCGGCCCGTACTGCCGACCGGCGCTGTTGATCGTCTTCCGGCTCCCCGCCGACCGGACTCGCTCCGCTCGGCTCCAGGTGCCGAAGGACAGTCTGACGTACTCGGCCGACAGTCGGGGCAGATGGGCGGAAGCAAGCCGAACAGATGTCGGGGCGCGGTTGTCCACAGATTCGGGCCACCCCCACTGTTGATCAAGTCGCGAGGTCTCTAGGTGTAGCAGTAGTAGTAGGGCCTGTGGATACCGTGGATAACCCCGTTTCCGCAGGTCAGAGGCCGAATTTTGTCCACAGGGCTTGTGGACGGCGACTGTGGACAACCAGGCCCTGCTGTGGACAGCGGAGCGTAATCCACAGGGCACGCTGAGTATCCACAGGTTATCCCCAGGCTCGTCCACAGAAATCGGGTGAGTTATCCACGGCCCCGGATCAACATCACGTGACGCCTTTCACACCCAGGCGTGACAAGGGAGTTGATGTTGTCGAACTGTGGACACCGCTGTGGAAAACCTGGGGAAAACTCGGTCCTCCCTGTGGACGACCTGGGGACAACTCCGACCGGCCGCTGACGCCCACTCAGTTCTCCACAGCCTGTGGACAACGGTTGTGCACAAGTCCACAGGGGTCTGACCTGCGCCGAAGAGCGTAGCGGCGATCCGCCTGTGGAGGAACCTCTGGAAAACTCGGACCTGTGGAGCCTGTGGACGGGGAAAACCCACCCGTTCCTGTGGACAACTCCAGTACGCACCCGAACCGTTCGAATTGCTGCGCAGATGTTCGGGTGGACGGCGGGCCGGTCGCCCGTGGCCGCCGGAACGATTCCTGCCCCGCCGCGCGCGCCCCCACACCTGCCGGCCGCCGCGATTCCCCCGGCCGGCCCGCCGCGGGCACGCCGGAGGGGCGTCGGGCCGACTCGGCCCGACGCCCCTTCGGACGGTTCAACTGCCCTGCTGCGGCTAGCTCTTGATGCGGTTGGTGAGCTCGGTGACCTGGTTGTAGATGGACCGCCGCTCGGCCATCAGCGAGCGGATCTTCCGGTCCGCGTGCATCACGGTCGTGTGGTCGCGGCCGCCGAACTGCGCACCGATCTTCGGCAGCGACAGGTCGGTCAGCTCGCGGCACAGGTACATGGCGATCTGACGGGCCGTCACCAGCACCCGGCTGCGCGAGGACCCGCACAGGTCCTCCACACCCAGCCCGAAGTACGCGGCCGTCTGCTGCATGATCACCTGCGCCGTGATCTCCGGCCCGGCGTCCTCGTCCCCGCCCGGGATCAGGTCCTTCAGGACGATCCCGGCCAGCTCCAGGTCCACCGGCGCCCGGTTCAGGTTCGCGAACGCGGTGACCCGGATCAGCGCGCCCTCCAACTCCCGGATGTTCCGGGTGATCCGGGACGCGATGAACTCCAACACGTCGGCGGGAGCGTTGAGTTGCTCCTGGATCGCCTTCTTGCGGAGGATCGCGATCCGGGTCTCCAGCTCCGGCGGGGTGACGTCGGTGATCAGACCCCACTCGAACCGGTTGCGCAGCCGGTCCTCCAGCGTGATCAGCTGCTTGGGCGGCCGGTCCGAGGAGAGCACGATCTGCTTGTTGGCGTTGTGCAGGGTGTTGAAGGTGTGGAAGAACTCCTCCTGCGTCGACTCCTTGCTGGCCAGGAACTGGATGTCGTCGACCAGCAGGATGTCGATGTCCCGGTAGCGCTTGCGGAACGCGTCCGCCTTGCCGTCCCGGATCGAGTTGATGAACTCGTTGGTGAACTCCTCCGAGCTCACGTACCGCACCCGGGTGCCGGGGAACAGGCTGCGCGAGTAGTGCCCGATGGCGTGCAGCAGGTGGGTCTTGCCGAGACCGGACTCGCCGTAGATGAACAGCGGGTTGTACGCCTTGGCCGGGGCCTCGGCGACCGCCACCGCCGCGGCGTGCGCGAAGCGGTTGCTGGCGCCGATCACGAAGGTGTCGAACAGGTACTTGGGGTTCAGCCGGGCGTTCGGCTCGTCCTTGCGGGAGCCGCCCGCCGGGGGAGCGCCGGGCGGGGCCGGGACGCCGGGCGCGGGCGTTCGCTCCGCCGGGGCGGGCCGGGGCGCGGCCCGCCGGGAGCCGCCGTGCCGCGGCCGGTCCTCGTCGGGGGAGCCCAGCGCCCCGCCGAACAGGTCGCCCTGGGCGGAGTCCGCGGCCGGCCGGCTGCTCCGCCGCGGGGCCGGCTCCGGCCGCCGCTCGGGCGCCGCCTGCGGCTCCCAACTCCCGCCGCCCTGCTCGCGGTACGGGTCCTGCGGCGGCGCCCCGTAGGGCTCGGCCGGCGGGTAGCCCTGCGGGTACGCGGGCCGCTGGTAGTCGTCGGCGGGGCGGCCGGGCCAGGCGCCGGGCTGCGGCTGCTGCGCCGGGTGCGCGGGACCGGGCTGCTGGTAGCCCTGGTCGGAGGGGTAGCCCTGCTCGGCCCGCGGGTGCGGCCACTCCTGGACGTCCTCGGGCTCCGGCTCGGGTTCGGCCTCCGGTCCGGCGGGCGGGGCGGCGTTGGCGTCCACCATCACGGCGATCCGCACCTGGCGGCCGAACTCGTGCGAGATGGCCTCGGTGAGCTGCGGCAGCAGCCGGCCCTCCAGCACCTGCTTGGCGAACTCGTTGGGCGCCGCGAGCAGGGCGGTGTCGTGCATCATCCACATCGGCTGGGTCCGGCGGACCCAGTTCTTGTCCTTCTCCACGACATCGCTGTCGCTGACCAGTCGCTCGACGACCCTCGACCACATCAGGACGAGATCGCTGTTGACATCAGCCACTGGTACACGCTTTCTCGTTCCCCGGGCAGGGGCAGTCAGGCAAGGTCGGGAGAGGTTGGGGTGGGCGCGGGGCGGAGGCGGCCGCGAGCACAGAACAAAAGAGACAAGTCCTGCAACGGTAGTCAGCGCGCAGAGCTGATTCAAGTCGTTGTCCACAGGCTGTGGGCAACGGGCCGACGGCCACCTGGTTTGACCCTCCGACCCGCCGCCGCGTACCGTAACCAGGTCGAGTTGTCGATGGCCGCTGCCGCATGTCCGCGGGTCCGCCCGCTTCCATGACGCGCGCAGCACGGGCGCCGTGGTGGTCCCGGTCCAGCAGATCTGGGCCCCGGGACCGGATTTCCCAGTGCAAGGGGAGGTCGCGCGGACGCACGGTGACGGCCAAGCGACCCCCCGTCATCCTACGATTCACCCCAGGAGCCCCCGAGTGAGCAAGCGCACCTTCCAGCCGAACAACCGTCGTCGCGCCAAGACCCACGGCTTCCGGCTGCGCATGCGTACCCGTGCCGGCCGCGCCATCCTGGCGTCGCGCCGTGCCAAGGGCCGCAGCGCCCTGTCCGCCTGATCCGCGCCAAGGGTCTGCAGTGCTGCCCACCGAGAATCGGCTGCGGCGGCGCCAGGACTTCGCGACCGCGGTGAAACGCGGTCGCCGCGCCGGTCGGCCCCTGCTGGTGGTCCACCTCCACAGAGAGGCGGCACCCGACGAGGGCGCCGACCGGAACAGCGACTCCAGCCCGCACGTCGCCGAGGGGCTTCCTTCGGCGCGTGCGGGTT
Source organism: Kitasatospora sp. NPDC059646 (assembly GCF_042734615.1). NCBI lineage: Bacteria > Bacillati > Actinomycetota > Actinomycetes > Kitasatosporales > Streptomycetaceae > Kitasatospora > Kitasatospora sp. NPDC059646. The sequence continues at coordinate 8,423 of NZ_JBHWDS010000023.1, read as the reverse complement.
TCGTCGTGAGCAAGGCCGTGGGGCCGGCCGTGGTCCGGAACGCCGTGAAGCGTCGGCTGCGTCACCTGGTCCGTGAGCGTCTGTCCCGGTTGCCCGCAGGTAGCCTGATAGTGGTACGTGCGCTGCCCGCTGCGGCGACGGCCTCGTACCCAGACCTCGGGCACGACCTGGACGCGGCGCTCCGCCGCCTGCTCAGGTCGGAACCGGCCGGCAGTGCCCCGACGGGAACAGGGCGATGAAGTACCTCCTGATGGGCCTGATCAGGCTCTACCAGTGGACCATCAGTCCGCTGCTCGGCCCGGTGTGCCGTTACTACCCCTCGTGCTCCCGCTACGGGTACGAGGCGGTGCGCGTCCATGGGGCGATCAAGGGAGGCGGGCTGACCGTCTGGCGCATCCTGCGCTGCAACCCCTGGTCTCCCGGTGGGGTCGACCATGTTCCGCCGCGAAAGCATCCGGTGTGGCACCGCCGGCTGCGCAATCTGCTGACCCCCACGAGCGGGACCGCCGAGCCGGAGCCGGTGGCGAAGCCCGATGTCCAAGGAGTCTGACCGGTGACCTTCGGTTTTCTGAGTCCCCTCTACTACGCGGTGTCCTGGATCATCGTCCAGTTCCACTCGCTGTTCAGCCACGTCTTCGACCCGGACGGCGGCTGGGCCTGGGGCCTGTCCATCGTGATGATGGTGGTCGTCATCCGGATCTGCCTGATCCCGCTCTTCGTGAAGCAGATCAAGGCGACCCGGGCCATGCAGGCGATCCAGCCGAAGATGAAGGCCATCCAGGAGCGCTACAAGAACGACAAGCAGCGCCAGTCCGAAGAGATGATGAAGCTGTACAAGGAGGCGGGTACCAACCCGTTCTCCTCGTGCCTTCCGATCCTCGTGCAGGCGCCGTTCTTCACCGCCCTCTACGGTGTGCTGGCCTCGGTCGCCAACGACAAGCCGATCGGCGTCATCGACCAGAGCCTGCTGGAGAGCGCCAAGCAGGCGCACATCTTCGGTGCCCCGCTGTCGGCGAAGTTCGTCGGCGCGGACAGCCTGCAGGTGCAGATCGTCGTCGCGGTCATGATCGTGCTGATGTCGCTGTCGCAGTTCATCACGCAGCGCCAGCTGATGACCAAGAACATGGACCTCACGGTCAAGACGCCGTTCATGCAGCAGCAGAAGATGCTGATGTACGTCTTCCCGATCATGTTCGCCGTGATGGGCATCAACTTCCCGGTCGGTGTGCTGGTCTACTGGCTCACCACCAACGTCTGGTCGATGGGCCAGCAGCTGATCGTCATCCGCAACAACCCGACGCCGGGCAGCCAGGCCTGGAACGAGCGTCAGGCCCGTCTGAAGAAGCAGGGCCGGATCAACCCGGACGGCTCGATCAAGAAGGTCGGCCTGCTGGCGTCGCTGACCGGCTCCAAGAGCAGCGCGGCGGCCGAGGCCCAGGCGGCGGTCGAGGAGAGCGTGCAGGCCCGCCGGCAGCAGCCGCGCAAGCAGACCAAGGCCCAGCGACAGGCCTCGGCGGCCCACCAGGCGCACGCGGAGGAGCAGAGCCCGGCAGCGGGCGAGTCGGAGGCAGAGCCGGCCGGAGCGGCCGGGAAGTCCGGCACGAAGGCGGGCGGGGCGAAGCCGGCGGACCGACAGGGTCAGCGCCAGCAGCCGCGGCGCGGCGGCCAGGGCCAGCGTCCGAAGAAGAAGTAGTCCCGACCCCTCGTTCTCGGCCCCACCCGAGGGCCCCATTCCTGAAGGAGTCCACCTGTGACGGATGGCACCACCTCCGCCGTCGACACCGCGCCGGCCGGTGAGAGCGCCCTCGCCCGTCTGGAGCGCGAGGGTGACATCGCCGCCGACTACCTGGAAGGTCTGCTGGACATCGCGGACCTGGACGGCGACATCGACATGGACGTCGAGGGGGACCGGGCGCTGGTCTCCATCGTCGGCGAGGGCGACGACCGGACGCTGCAGCGGCTGGTGGGCCAGGACGGTGAGGTGCTGGAGGCACTCCAGGAGCTGACCCGGCTGGCCGTGCACCGGGAGACCGGTGAGCGCAGCCGGCTGATGCTGGACGTCGCGGGCTTCCGGGCGCGCAAGCGGGCCGAGCTCGCGGAGCTGGGCGCGGAGGCGGCCGAGCGGGTCAGGAGCACCGGCGAGCAGGTCAAGCTGCGGCCGATGACCCCGTTCGAGCGCAAGGTGGTGCACGACGCGGTGGCCGCCGCGGGGCTGCGCAGCGAGTCGGAGGGCGAGGAGCCCCAGCGCTGTGTGGTCGTACTGCCGGCTTGATGCCGGTGGTGCCGCCGGAACTGCGTCCGACCCCGCCCGCCTCTCGCGGGCGGGGTCGTTGCCTTTGCGGTGGACTGATGTTTCACGTGGAACAGTGCTGGGACGGGCGGGTGGATTCGACGGTGAGCGGAGAGGCAGAGATGGACAGGGACGGCACGGAGTCCGAGGCGCCGCTGGAGGGGCTGGCCGAAGCGCCGGAGGCAGCGGGGCGGATCTTCGGCGATCGGCTGCCGCAGGCCGTGCGCTACACCGAGCTGCTGGCGACGGCCGGGGTGCAGCGCGGCCTGATCGGCCCGCGCGAGGTGCCCCGGCTGTGGGACCGCCACGTGCTCAACTGCGCGGTGCTGGCCGAGCTGCTGCCCGCCGAGGTCTCGCTGTGCGACGTCGGCTCGGGAGCCGGCCTGCCCGGCATCCCGGTGGCGCTGGCCCGGCCGGACGTCTCGGTGACGCTGCTGGAGCCGCTGCTGCGGCGTACCACCTTCCTGGAGGAGGTGGTCCGCGAGCTCGGCCTGGACAACGTCACCGTGCTGCGCGGCCGCGCCGAGGAGACGGTCGGCAAGCTGGCCGTGGACGTGGTGACCGCCCGTGCCGTGGCTCCGCTGGACCGGCTGGCCGGCTGGGGCATGCCGCTGCTGCGGCCCTACGGGCAGATGCTGGCACTGAAGGGCGACACCGCGGAGCAGGAGCTGACCGAGTCGCGGGCGGCGCTGACCCGGCTGGGCGCGGTGAAGTGGTCGGTGATCGGCGTCGGTGAGGGCGTGCTGGAGACCCCGACCCGGGTGGTCCGGGTGGAGGCGGGCGAGAGCCCCGGCGGCGTCAAGGCGGCCACCCGGCGGGCCAAGGCGGCCCGGGCCGGTCGCGGCGGCAAGGGCACGGAGGGCACCGGCCGGCGTGGTGGCGGCGGTGGCCGCGGGCGGCGCTGAGGCTTGAGCGTGGTGCGGCGGGGCGGGTGGCGATCGGGTCACCCGCCCCGTTCGCTTGTCGGCGCCCCGGAGTGTCGGGCCGTCGGACACGGACATTCCGGGCATCGTGTTTCACGTGAAACGTCGCTTCCTGCTTACCGGCGTACTCGGCCAAGAGCTGAACCGGACCCCCGAACGGGAACCGGCAGTGACTGTCGCGGCTCCGGTTTCACGTGAAACACTGACCCCCATGCAGGAGTCGGAGATCGTCGATCAGGTGGATGACACCCCCGTCGCACGTACCGCGCACGCCGCCGTCCCGGTCACCGGGTATGCCGGGGAGGGGCTTCCCCGACCTGCTGCCACCCGGGTCATGGTGGTGGCCAACCAGAAGGGTGGGGTCGGCAAGACCACCACCACCGTCAACCTGGCCGCCGCGCTCGCCATGCACGGCCTGCGGGTGCTGGTCATCGACCTCGATCCGCAGGGCAACGCCTCGACCGCCCTGGGCATCGACCACCACGCCGAGGTGCCGTCCATCTACGACGTGCTGGTCGAGGGCAAGCCGCTGGCCGACGTGGTGCAGCCGGTGGTGGACGTCGAGGGGCTGTTCTGCTGCCCCGCCACCATCGACCTGGCCGGCGCGGAGATCGAACTGGTCTCCCTGGTGGCCCGGGAGAGCCGGTTGCACCGGGCCATCGCCGCCTACGAGCAGCCGCTCGACTACGTGCTGATCGACTGTCCGCCCTCGCTCGGGCTGCTGACCGTCAACGCCCTGGTGGCCGGCCAGGAGGTGCTGATTCCGATCCAGTGCGAGTACTACGCACTGGAGGGCCTGGGCCAGCTGCTGCGCAACGTGGAGCTGGTGCGGGCGCACCTGAACCCGGCGCTGCACGTGTCGACCATCCTGCTCACCATGTACGACGCCCGGACCCGACTGGCCGCCCAGGTCGCCGAGGAGGTGCGGACGCACTTCGAGAACGAGGTGCTGGCCACCGCCATCCCGCGGTCGGTGCGCATCTCCGAGGCCCCCAGCTACGGGCAGACCGTGCTCACCTACGACCCCGGTTCCAGCGGTGCGCTCTCCTACCTGGAGGCCGGCCGCGAGCTGGCGCTGCGGGCGGTCGTGAAGGCGGGCGACGGGCGGCACCGGGCAGGCGCGGCGGTCGTTCCGCCGCGCAGCGGCGCGGAGCCGTCCGTGCCGACCGCACAGCACAGTTCGATGGAGGGCAACCGGTGAGTGGCACGCGCAGGGGTCTGGGCAGGGGTCTGGGAGCGCTGATCCCGGCGACCCAGCCGGCGGCCGGGGGAGCGGCCGCACCGGCCGACCCGCCGGCGCCGGTGGTTCCCACCGATCGCGGCACGGTGGCCGCCAAGGCGGCCGCGGAGAGCCTGCGGGAGCTGGCGGGCGATCAGCGCCGCAGCGTCCTGGAGGCGGCGCTCTCCCCGGTGGACGGCGCGCGGTTCGCCGAGCTGCCGTTGGACTCGATCAGCCCCAACCCGCGCCAGCCGCGCGAGGTGTTCGACGAGGAGAAGCTCGCCGAACTGGTCGCCTCGATCAAGGAGGTCGGCCTGCTGCAGCCCGTGGTGGTCCGTCAGACCGGGGCGGAGCGCTACGAGCTGATCATGGGCGAGCGCCGCTGGCGGGCCTCCCGGGAGGCCGGTCTCGACGTGATCCCGGCGATCGTCCGGGCCACCGAGGACGACAAGCTGCTGCTGGACGCGCTGCTGGAGAACCTGCACCGCGCCGAGCTGAACGCGCTGGAGGAGGCTGCGGCGTACGACCAGCTGCTGCGCGACTTCGCCTGCACGCACGACCAGTTGGCGCGCCGGGTCGGCAAGTCCCGGTCGCACGTGTCGAACACGCTGCGGCTGATGAACCTGCCGGTGTCGGTGCAGCTGAAGGTCGCGGCGGGGACGGTCAGCGCCGGGTGCGCGAAGGCGATCCTGATGGTGCCGGACGCCGAGCGGCAGGAGCAGCTGGCCGAGCGGGTGGTGGCCGAGCAGCTGACGGTGCGGGCCACCGAGGAGATCGCCGGGCTGATGGCCGGGGAGACCCCGAAGGCGAAGAAGGCCTCGCCGCGGGCGGGCCGGTTCAACTCGCCGGCCTTCAACGAGCTGGCGGGCCGCCTCTCGGACCGCTTCGACACCCGGGTCAAGGTCGAGGTCTCGCAGCGCGACGGCCGGATCGGCAAGGGCAAGGTGGTGCTGGAGTTCGGCTCGGTCGAGGACCTGAACCGGATCCTGGACAGCCTGGCGCCGGGCGAGCAGGGACTGCGGCTGTCCTGACCTCGGTGACCGCCAACGGCGAACAACGGGTGCATGTTTCACGTGAAACGTGCACCCGTTTCGCTGGGCGGCGCAGACTGGAGTCCAGGGCCGGATTCCGTGTGGAGGAGGAGGTGCGGGCGTGGGGCGAAGGGTCGTTCCGCTGACGCTGGACAACCTCTCGGAGCTGCCGAACCCCTGTCGTTCCTGCGTGTTCTGGGAACTCGACCCGGTCAGCGGTCGGGCCGCGCAGGACGCCGGCAAGGGGGAGCTGGAGAAGGAGGGCTGGATCTCCGCAGTGCTGCTGGAATGGGGGTCCTGCGGCAGAGTCGCCTACGTGGACGACCGCCCGGCCGGGTTCGTGCTCTACGCCCCGCCCGCGTACGTACCGCGCGGGCAGTCGTTCCCGACCAGCCCGATCTCCCCGGACGCGGTGCAGCTGATGGTCTCGCGGGTGCTGCCGGAGTTTCAGGGGCAGGGCCTGGGGCGGGTGTTGGTGCAGGCCGTCGCCAAGGACCTGATCCGGCGCGGCTTCCGGGCGATCGAGGCGTTCGGCGCGCAGGGGCGCGAGGTGCCCAGCTGCGTTCTGCCGGCCGAGCACCTGTTGGCGGTCGGCTTCAAGACCGTGCGGCCGCACCACCGGTACCCGCGGCTGCGGTTGGAGGCGCGCTCCACGCTCTCCTGGAAGGGCGACGTGGAGGGTGCGCTGGAGCGTCTGCTCGGCGGGCGGCGCAAGGAGCCCGCGCTGCGGCCGTTCTGAGGGCGGCGTTCTCCGCCCCAGGGTGTCCGGCGCGGGCCGGAGGGCCGGGCTCCCGGGGCTTCCTGGCGAAGCCTCAGCGGGATGTGGAAACGCCGAGGCGGCCCGGACGGGGACTCCCCGTGCGGGCCGCCTCGGCGACGGCGTCCGGAACGGACTACAGGTACTCGGCCAGCTCGCGGAGCAGCGCGGCCTTCGGGCGGGCACCGGTGATGGTCTTCACCAGCTCGCCGCCCTTGTAGACGTTCAGCGTCGGGATGGAGATCACGTTGTACGCCGCGGCGGTCTCCTGGTTGGCGTCCACGTCGAGCTTAACGATCGACAGCTTGTCGCCGTGCTCGGCCGCGATGTCCTCCAGGACCGGGGCGACCTGGCGGCACGGACCGCACCAGGTGGCCCAGAAGTCGACCAGAACGGGCTTGTCGCTCTTGAGGACCTCGGCGTCGAAGGTGGCGTCGGTTACTTCCTTGGTGGCGCCGGCCACGGGAACTCCTTGGGGTCGGAGGGGAGGTGCGTCAGGGATAACAACGGCGGGGGCGGTTCTGTTTCGGTGCGGAAACGGTCGCCGCCCCCGGCCGGTGGGCTGCTCGGCCCTGGGGGAGGATCAGACCGCGACGGCGGCGGTCTCGGCCTCGGAGTCGGTCAGCGCGGCGAGGTAGCGCTCGGCGTCCAGCGCGGCGGAGCAGCCGGTGCCGGCGGCGGTGATCGCCTGGCGGTAGGTGTGGTCGACCACGTCGCCCGCGGCGAAGACGCCCGGGATGTTGGTGCGGGTGGAGGGGGCGTCCACCTTCAGGTAGCCCTCGGCGTCCAGGTCCAGCTGGCCCTTGAACAGGTCGGTGCGCGGGTCGTGGCCGATCGCGATGAACAGGCCGGTGACGGGCAGCTCGCGCAGGTCCCCGGTGTTGGTGTCGCGCAGGGTCAGGCCGGTCAGCTTCGGGTCGCCGTGGATCTCCTCGACCGCGCTGTCCCAGGCGAAGCTGATCTTCGGGTCGGCGAAGGCGCGCTCCTGCATCGCCTTGGAGGCGCGCAGGGTGTTGCGGCGGTGGACCACGGTGACGCTGCGGGCGAACCGGGACAGGAAGGTGGCCTCCTCCAGGGCGGTGTCGCCGCCGCCGACGACCGCGATGTCCTGGTCGCGGAAGAAGAAGCCGTCGCAGGTCGCGCACCAGGAGACACCGCGGCCGGAGAGCTTGTCCTCGTTCGGCAGGCCGAGCTTGCGGTGCTGCGAGCCGGTGGTGACGATCACGGCGCGGGCGCGGTGCACGGTGCCCTCGGAGTCGGTGACGGTCTTGATGTCGCCCGTGAGGTCGACGGCGACGATGTCGTCCGGCACCAGCTCGGCGCCGAAGCGCTCGGCCTGGGCACGCATGTTGTCCATCAGCTCGGGGCCCATGATGCCGTCGCGGAAGCCCGGGAAGTTCTCCACCTCGGTGGTGTTCATCAGCGCGCCGCCGGCAGTGACCGCGCCCTCGAACACCAGCGGCTGGAGGGAGGCACGCGCGGTGTACAGCGCAGCGGTGTACCCGGACGGGCCGGAACCGATGATGATCACGTTACGGACGTCGCTCACTGCATCTCCTGGTTCGCATGGCGTCCCGCTCGCGCGGGGGAGGGCGGTTGCTCCGCCGCCCCGGACAACGACTTACCAGTCTCCCGCATTCCCAGGCCCGACCGCACCAGGTGCCCGCAGTCCGGGCGTGGTCGGCGCGGAACGGCGAGGAATCAGGGGGCCGGGACGGTGCTGTGCAGCAGGATCGTCGAACCGGGGCACTCCGGGGTGGCCAGGTAGACGTCCAGCGGCCCGCTGCCGCCGGCGGGACGGAACACCAGGGCGAGCACGGTGCGCCCCTGGTAGCGGCCCGGTCCGGCGCCGAGCGGCTGCTGGTCCGGGTGTCCGGCCGCGGTCAGCACGCAGGCCGGGACGGACGGCGCCGAACTGTCGGCGGGGCCGAGGTGGGCGGTGGGCCTGCCGTCCAGCAGTCGGCGGACCTGCGCGGGCAGCTGTTCGGCGGTGAAATCCGGTCCCTGGTCGCCGCCGACGGCCTGCGGCTGTGCGGCGGAGCCGGCGCCCGCCGGGCTGGGGGCGGCCGCGTCGGCGCCGCCGCGGGCGGAGGAGACGGTGCTCTCCGGCGAGTTCCGGCCGAGCAGCAGCACGCCGCCCAGGGCGGCGGCGACGAAGGCCGCGCCGGCGGTGGCGAGCAGCAGGCTCCCCGCGCGGCGGCGG
>NZ_JBHWDS010000022.1:94639-115941 GCF_042734615.1 Kitasatospora sp. NPDC059646 | reverse complement strand
GAACGGCGGGGACGGCACGCAGCCGTCCCCGCCGTTCCGCGTCTCCGGTCAGACCGTCCGGTTGCGGCCCGCGCCCCAGCCGGCCGCCGCCGCCACCGCGGCCAGCACCAGCATCACGACCAGCGTCGCGTCCCAGCCGCCGGTCAGCTGGTGCAGCGCGCCGCCGCCGACCGGGCCGGCCGCCGCCACCAGGTAGCCCACCGCCTGGCTCATCCCGCCCAGCCGGGCCGCACCCAGCACGCTGTCGGTGCGCAGCACGATGAACGCCAGGCCCAGGCCCAGCGAGCCGCCCTGCGCGAGGCCCAGCACCGTCGCCGACGCCCAGGCGCCCGACACCGGGGCCAGCAGCAGCCAGGCGATGCCGGCCGCGTTCAGCCCCGCCATCGCCAGCGCCAGCCCGCGCTGCCGGGTCATCCGGCCCGCCGCCAGCGGCACCAGGAACGCGCCGACCACCTGCACCAGGTTGCTGAACGCGAACACCAGGCCGGCCTCGCCGCGCGGCATCCCGTGGTCGGCCAGGATGGTCGGCATCCACGCCACCAGGGTGTACACCAGCAGCGAGGAGATGCCCATGAACGCGCTGATCTGCCAGGCCAGCGGCGACCGCCACGGGCTGACGGCCGGCCGCTGCGGCACCGCCGCGGGCGCCACCCGCACCGGCACGGCGGCCTCCTGACGGGCCTTCAGCACCTGCGGCAGCCAGGCCAGCCCGGCGACCAGCGCCAGCACCGACCAGGCGCCCAGCGAGGCCTGCCAGCCGCCGCCCAAGGCGTGCTCCAGCGGCACCGACAGGGCCGCGGCCATGGTCGCGCCGACCAGCATGGTGGTCGAGTAGACGCCGGTCATCATCGCCGCCCGGTGCGGGAACTCCCGCTTCACCAGGCCGGGCATCGACACGTTCAGCACCGCGATCGCCACGCCGATCACCACGCAGCCCAGGTACAGCGTCGCCACTGAGGGCAGCACCCGCAGCAGCACGCCCGCGCCCAGCGCCAGCACCGCGCCCAGCACCACCCGCTCGGTGCCGAAGCGGCGGGTCAGCCGCGGCGTCAGCGGCGCGCCCACGCCCTGGAACAGCACCGGCACGGTGGTGATCAGGCCGCTCGCCGCCGCGGACAGGCCGAAGGTGCGCTGGATCTCCGCCACCATCGGCGAGACCGCCGCCAGGCAGGCCCGCATGTTCAGGGCCACCAGCACGATCCCCGCCAGCAGCAGGGCGGGGTGCGCGAACTTGGCGGTTCGGGTACCGACCTTCGGATCGAGGACGGGCTGCACGGCACGGGTGACCGACATGGCGGAGCTGACTCTCTGTGCGGGTGAACGAAGAAGGGGGACCGGGGGAGGGCGGCGCGTTACTTCCGCGCGGCGATCTCGGCGAGCAACTGCTCCACCGCCGCCGTCGGCTCCGCCAGCAGGGCCCGACACGCCGCCTCGGCGCGCTCCGGGTCACCGCTCTCGATCGCGTCGACCAGCGCCGCGTGGGTGCCGATCGCCACCTCCGGCATCTCGTGGTCGCCGAACGCCGCGCGCATCGCCTCCCGCACCGAGGCGCCGAAGTACCGGTACACCTCGGCCAGCGCAGGATTGTGCGCCGCCTCCACCACCGCCGTGTGGAACTCCAGGTCGTGCTCGACGGTGGCCTCCCGGCCGGCCCGCTCCGGGTGCGCGGCCATCACCTCGGCCTCGCGGGCCAGCGCGGCCCGCATCCGGGCCAGGTCGTCCGGGGTGTGCCGCTCGGCGGCCAGCCGGGCCGCCTCGGTCTCCAGCGCGGCCCGCACCTCCAGCACGTCCCGCACCCCCGACCGCTGCACCCCGCGCAGCACCGACGCCGGGTCGCTGGTCGAGCGGACGAACGTCCCCTCGCCCTGCCGGGAGACCAGCATTCCGGCGTGCACCAGCACCCGGATCGCCTCCCGGACGGTGTTGCGCCCCACCCGCAGCCGCTCGGCGAGCTCGTGCTCGGTCGGGATCCGCGACCCCACCGGCCACGCCCCGCCCGCCAGCTGCTCCCGCAGCTGCTCGATCGCCTCGTCCACCAGCGAGCGCCGCCCGGCCGCCTGCAGTCCCTCCACGCCGGGCTCCCTCCGCGTCCACGATTCGATGTCGGTCATCCTACAACTGCTTTGCCCGGTCATCCTACAACCGCCCCTGGCGTGCGGGAACGCGGAGCGAAGCGGCGGCAGGACGGTACCGGGAAGCAGCCGGAGGAGAACCGCACGGAAGCCGAAGTCGCGTGCCTCACACGGGAGAACGGGAACTGGCGGTCCGTACGCGCCGTTCCTGTGCTCGGAGTGGAGCCCCGGGCAGTGACTCGGCAATGATCCCTTTATATGCTCCGCTCTCATAGCTTCATCCGTCCGCCCAGCAGACGGAGCGGTTGCTGAGGGGCCCGACGGCCGCCTCCGGTGAAGGGTGTACGAATGGCAGGCCAGAGGGCGGGGGCGTCCGACGCGGACGCCGGCTGGTGGGAGAACGTCCCGCCGCAGGGCGACCCCTACCGGCAGGACGCGCCCCAGCGCGACGACGCGCCGCCCCCCGGCGTGCCCCGCCGCCGGGCGGGCAGCCACGACGACACCCCGCCCCCCGGCAGCCGCAGTGAGGCCCGCCGCGCCCAGGGCCGCGGCGCCCCCGCCCCCTCGCGCTCCGGCCGCCGCGCGGCCCCCGAGCCCGAGACCGCCGGCGCCGGATCGGGCAGCGGCGGCCGGGCCGGGGCCCGCCGCGCCGCCCAGGGCCGCCGCAAACCCCGCCGCACCAAGAAGATCGTGATCTGGTCGCTGGTCGGCGCCAGCGTCGCCGTGGTCGGCACCGGCGGCTACTACTACTGGCGACTGAACGCCAACATCTCCTCCTTCGACCGCGACGGCATCAGCAAGGACCGCCCGGCGGCCGCCGAGGCCGACGCCCAGGGCCGCCGCCCGATGAACATCCTGCTGATCGGCTCCGACTCGCGCGACGGCGCCAACAAGGACCTCGGCGGCGGCGAGGAGGGCGGCGCCCGCTCCGACACCACGATCCTGTTGCACGTCTACGCCGACCACAAGCACGCCGTCGGCGTCTCGTTCCCCCGCGACGCACTGGTCAACATCCCCAAGTGCATGCTGCCGAACAAGAGTTGGACCAAGCCGCAGACCAACGTGATGTTCAACAGCGCGTTCTCGGTCGGCAACAGCGAGCAGGGCAACCCGGCCTGCACCCAGAACACCGTCGAGGCGCTGACCGGACTCCGCGTCGACCACACCATGGTGGTCAACTTCGAGGGCTTCGCCGCGATGACCAAGGCCGTCGGCGGCGTCGAGGTCTGCCTGCCCAACGCCATCTACGAGAAGGACCTCAACCCGAACCTGCCCAAGAAGGGCAAGGAGATCTACCCGAAGGGCGTGCAGAAGGTCGAGGGCCAGGCCGCCCTCGACTACGTCCGGCTGCGGCACGGCATCGGCGACAACTCCGACGTCGGCCGCATGCAGCGCCAGCAGGCCTTCCTGTCCTCGCTGATCAAGTCGGTCAAGAGCAAGGGCATGAGCCCGACCAACCTGCTGCCGCTGGCCGACGCCGCCACCAAGTCGCTCACCGTCGACCCCGACCTGGCCGGCGTCGACAAACTGCTCGACCTGGGGATGTCGCTCAAGGACATCGACCTGCACGACATCAAGTTCCTCACCACCCCCTGGCACTACGAGAAGGAGCGGATCGGCCTCAACCACCCCGAGGTCGACCAGCTGTGGGCCGCCCTCAAGGCCGACCGCACCCTCGACGGCCAGGACGCCAGCGGCGGCGGGGCCAGCCCCGCCGCGAGCCAGTCCGCCGCCCCGCCCTCCGCGCCCCCGGCCGCGCCGCCGGCCAACGGCGCCGGCATCAAGGTCGGCGTCTACAACGGCACCACCACCCCCGGCCTCGGCACCAAGGCCGCCGCGACCCTGAAGGGCGCGAACTTCACCGTCACCATGACCGGCAACGCCGCCAACCAGAACCACGCGACCACCGTCGTCCAGTACGGCAGCGGTCAGAAGGCCAACGCCCAGGCCGTCGCCGCACTGTTCCCCGGCGCCACCGTCGAGGCCGGCTCCGCCGCCGGTGTCTCGCTGGTGCTCGGCAAGGACTACGCCGCGACCGCCGGCGGCACCGGGACGGGCGGCGCCGCCGACCCGGGCCCGGTCTCGAGCAGCGTCGCCAACGACGCCCGCTCCGCGGACGACGACGTCTGCTCCAACGTCAGCTACGGCAGCTGACCGACCCGCAGCACACGCGAAAGCGCCACCGGCCCGCGGCCGGTGGTGCTTTCGCCGTTCCCGGCCCGACTACCCGCCGAGGCCGAACACCCGGTCCAGCACCACGGCGACGCCGTCCTCGTCGTTGCCGACCGTCACCTCGTCGGCCACCGCCCGCAGCTGCTCGTGGGCGTTGCCCATCGCCACGCCGTAGCCGGCCCACTGGAACATCGGAATGTCGTTGGGCATGTCGCCGAACGCGATGGTCCCGGCCGCGCTCACGCCCAGCCGGCGCGCGGCCAGCGACAGGCCGGTGGCCTTGGTCAGACCCAGCGGGAGCAGCTCGACGATGCTGTCGCCGGCCATCACCACGCCGACCAGCTGGCCGGCCACCGACCACGCCGCCTCGGCGAGTTGATCGTCCGTCAGCTCCGGGTGCTGGATGTACAGCTTGCTGACCGGCGCGGCCAGCAGCTGCTCCGGGGCGACCTGCCGCACCGGCAGGCCGGTGGCGAGCCGCAGCCGGTAGCCGGGGCCGGCGACCACCTCGCCGTCCAGGCCGTCCCGGTTCGCGGCGACCGCCAGCGGGCCGACCTCGGCCTCGATCTTGGCGAGCGCCAGCGCGGCCAGCTGCCGGTCCAGGGTGACCGAGGTGAGCAGCCGGTGCGCCCCCGCGTCGTAGACCTGGGCGCCCTGACCGCAGACCGCTATCCCGGTGTAGCCGATCTCGTCCAGCACCGGCTTCGTCCAGGCCGCCGAGCGGCCGGTGACGATGAGGTGCTGCGCCCCGAGCGCGGTGACGGCGCCCAGGGCCTCGCGGGTGCGGTCGGAGACGTTCTCGGCGCTGGTGAGCAGCGTCCCGTCGAGGTCGGTGGCGACCAGCCGGTAGGGCAGGGCGGCGGTGCTCATGCGCGAGTGCTCCAGGTGCTCCGGGACGACGGGACGGCGGACGGCTACCGGGCCGCGGGCTCCAGGACGGCCTTCCCGCCGAGGAACGGGCGCAGCGCCTCGGGCAGCACCACCGAGCCGTCGGCCTGCTGGTGGTTCTCCAGCAGCGCGACGATGACCCGGGGCACGGCCACCAGGGTGCCGTTGAGGGTGGCGAGCGGACGGACGCCGTCCTTGTCGCGCATCCGGATCGACAGCCGGCGGGCCTGGTACTCGGTGGTGTTGGAGGTCGAGGTGACCTCGCGGTACTTGCCCTGGGTGGGGATCCAGGCCTCGATGTCGAACTTGCGGGCGGCGGACGCGCCGAGGTCGCCGGAGGCGACGTCGATCACCCGGTAGGGCAGCTCCAGCGCGTTCAGGAAGTCCTTCTCCCACTGGAGCAGGCGGCGGTGCTCGGCCTCGGCGTCCTCGGGCGCGGTGAAGACGAACATCTCCACCTTCTCGAACTGGTGGACGCGGATGATGCCGCGGGTGTCCTTGCCGTAGGTGCCGGCCTCGCGGCGGAAGCAGGACGAGAAGCCGGCGTACCGCAGCGGCAGCCGGTCGGCGTCCAGGATCTCGTCCATGTGGTAGGCGGCCAGCGGGACTTCGCTGGTGCCGACCAGGTAGCGGTCGTCGTCCTCCAGGTAGTACACGTTCTCGGCGGCCTGGCCGAGGAAGCCGGTGCCGTCCATCGCGGCGGGGCGGACCAGCGCCGGGGTGATCATCGGGGTGAAGCCGGCCGCGGAGGCCTGCGCCATCGCCATGTTGACCAGGGCGAGTTCGAGCAGCGCGCCCGGGCCGGTCAGGTAGTAGGAGCGGGCGCCGGCCACCTTCGCGCCGCGCTCGGTGTCGATCGCGCCGAGCAGCTGGCCGAGTTCGACGTGGTCGCGGGGCTCGAAGCCCTCGGCGGCGAAGTCGCGCGGGGTGCCGATCTCCTCGAGGGTGACGAAGTCCTCCTCGCCGCCGACCGGGGCGGCCGGGTCGATCAGGTTCGCCAGCGAGCGCTGCAGCCGCTCGGCCTCCTCCTTCGCCTCGCTCTGCGCGGCGTCGGCGGCCTTCACCTCGGCGGCCAGCTCCTTGGTGCGGGCCAGCAGGGCGGCCTTCTCCTCGCCCTTGGCGGCGGCGACCTGCTTGCCGAGCTGCTTCTGCTCGCTGCGCAGTTCGTCGAAGCGGGCGCCGGCCGCGCGGCGGCGTTCGTCGGCGGAGAGCAGGGCGTCGACCAGGTCGACGTCCTCACCACGGGAGCGCTGCGAGGTACGTACGCGGTCCGGGTCGTCACGGAGCAGGCGAAGGTCGATCACGGATCCAGCCTACCGGTGGTGCGGGAGGGTTCCGGGCCGCCGCCCGGCGGGGCGCGGGAGGCTCCGACCGGCCGGGTTCCGGCCACTGCGGGGCTTGGGCGGGTATGTCGCCTTCTGTCCGGAAATCTGGCATCCTGTGCGCGGCCGCCGGCCGGAGGGGTGTGGGAAAGCCGTCCGAGCCTGGGGATAACCCGCCCCGTCCTGTGGATAACCCTGGTGGACAGCGCTTTCGGCGAGTGGTTATCCACAGGATCGCCCGGGAGCCTGTGGACAGTGGAAAACCCATGGTCCACGGGCCTTCGAACCGGCAATTCCAGGTTTCAAACCTCGATGCGGCTTCTCGAGTGAGGGAATTCGCTCGCTCGCACAGGTGATTTGTCGGTGCGGGGGTGACTCTGGTCCGATTAGTCCTTCCTATGGCCCTAGCTGATGATCTGACCGGGCCTGCGGGTGTCTTTGCCGGTTTGTCGACTCCGGCCCGCCCTGTGGATAACTTCGCCGAACCTGGGGACAACGGGCCCTGTGGATGCCGGGCCCCGGCCTGTGGATGAACCGCCCCGCCCCCGACCTGCCCGGCAGGGCCCGCACGGGGCCGCCGGTGAACGCCGGTCGGCCGGGCAGGTGACGTCCGGGCGTGTCGAAAATGAACGGACCGGGGGCCCGACCCGCCCCGGTCCGGCCGGAAAGGCGTTCTTGCGGCGGCCCGGCGTCAGAGTTCGGCGCGGCCGTCCAGGCAGCGCGACAACCAGTCCGCGGCGTTCGCGAAATCCAGCTCCGACGTGCCCTGCCGGAGCGGGAAGGCGGTGCCCCGGTCCGCCCGCGGGTACGAGCCGAGGAAACGCACCTGCGGGCACATCCGCTTCAGGCCCATCAGCGCCTCGCTGACCCGCCGCTCGCTCAGGTGCCCCTCGCAGTCGATCAGGAAGCAGTAGTTGCCCATGCCCTCGCCGGTCGGCCGGGACTCGATCCGCATCAGGTTGATCCCGCGCACCGCGAACTCCTGCAGCAGCTCCAGCAGCGCCCCCGGATGGTCGTCCGGCAGCCACACCACCATCGAGGTCTTGTCCCAGCCGGTCGCCGACGACACCCGCCCCGGACGGCCGACCAGCACGAACCGGGTGGTCGCCGCCGCCGAGTCCTGGATCTCGTCCGACAGCACCTCCAGCCCGTACAGCTCGGCGGCGAACGCCCCCGCCACCGCCGCGTCGTAGCGGCCGTCCTGGACCAGCCGGGCGCCCTCGGCGTTCGACGCCGCCGACTCCCACTGCACGTCCGGCAGGTGCCCGGCCAGCCAGTGCCGCACCTGCGGCTGCGCCACCGGATGCCCGGTGACGGTCTTCACGTCGCCCAGCGCGGTGCCCGGGCGGACCAGCAGCGCGAACGAGATCGGCAGCAGCACCTCGCGGTAGATCATCAGCGCGCTGCCGTTGATCAGCTCGTCGCTGGTGGTGGTGACCGCGCCGTCCACCGAGTTCTCGATCGCCACCATCGCGCCCGCGGCCTCGCCCGCCCGCACCGCGTCCAGCGCCGCCGACACCGACGCCACCGGCGTCAGCTCCCGCGTCCCCGCCTCCGGCAGGGTGCGCAGCGCGGCCTCCGTGAAGGTGCCCGCGGGCCCGAGATAGGTGTAACGGGTCGCCGACATGACCGCCTCCGAACGAACAGCGCGCGTATGCATCACACAGACCTGGCGTCTGCATCCCCAGCCGCCGTGCCCACTCCGAGTCTGCACAACGGCGCCCCGGCCACCTTAGTCACTCCGCCGGCCCCGCCGTGCCGCCGTCCGGCCGTCGAACGCCCCGCTCCCGCCCGGCACGAGCGGGCCGCCTACCCCTCCAGCAGCGGCTGCCCGACGTACCCGCCCTCCGGCGCGCCCGGCGGCACCGCGAACAGCGCGCCCGCCTCGTGCCGCAGGAACCGCGACAGGCCGTCGCCGCGGGCCAGCCGCTGCTGGACGGGGACGAAGCCGCGCGCCGGGTCCGCCTGGAACGCGGCGAACAGCAGGCCGGCGTCCGGCGAGCCGTCGGCCAGCAGGCCGTCGTGGAACGAGAACCCGCGCCGGAGCATCGCCGCCCCGCCGTTGGAGGCCGGCGCGGCCACCCGGACGTGCGCGTCCGGGGCGATCGCCAGGGTGCCGTCCGGGTTGGTCGCGGCCAGGTCCACGGGCGTGCGCTCGCCTGCGTCCGGGCCGCCCGACAGCGGGGCGCCGTCGCTCTTGCGGCGTCCCACCAGGCGTTCCTGACGATCCGTCGGCAACGACTCCCAGTCGTCCAGCAGCATCCGGATCCGGCGCAGCACCGCGTAGCTGCCGCCGGCCATCCAGCCGGGTCCGTCGGCGAACACCTTCGCGGCGAAGTCCGGGTCCTGCGGGCGCGGGTTGTTGGTGCCGTCGACCTGGCCCATCAGGTTGCGGCCGGTCATCGGCCGGGGCGTCGCGCCCGGGGTGCGGGCGAACCCGGACATCTGCCAGCGCGGTACCGCCACCCCAGCCGCCAGCCGCCGCAGCACCCGCAGCGCGTGCACCGCGACCAGCGCGTCGTCCGCGCCGAGCTGCACCCACAGGTCACCGTCCGAGCGGGCCGGGTCGAGCGCGTCCCCGGGGAACGCGGGCAGGGCGGCCAGCGCGGGCGGGCGGCGGTCGGCCAGCCCCAGCTTGTCGAACAGGCTCGCGCCGAAGCCGAAGGTGACGGTCAGCGAGCTGGGCCCGGCGTCCAGCGCGATCCCGCCGCCGCCGTCCCCGGCCGGCTCGCCGGCGGCCAGCCGGGCCGCGGCCGCCGACCAGTCCCGCAGCAGCGCCGCGGCCCGGTCCCGGCCCGTCCCGGCGGCCAGGTCGAACGCCGCCCACTCCACCCGGGCCTGCGCGGGCTCCACGATGCCGGCCTGCCGGGCCCCGTGGAACGCCACCCGGCCGTCGCCCAGCAGCTCCTTCCGCCGGTGCGCCGACGCCCGCCCGCCCCACCCGCCGCCGGCCGCCCCCACCACCAGACCGGCCCCGGCCCCGCCGAGCACCGCACGCCGCGAGACCGCGGGTATCCCGGTCACTGGCCGACCTTCAACTGCTGGGTGGCCGTCACCTGGTCGATGTCGGAGGACCGGACGGTCACCGACACCACCCACACGCCGGCCAGCGGCAGCTGCGCGGTGCCGGTCCAGGAGCCGGTGCCCTGCGCCTCCAGCGCGGTCGGCAGCGGCCCGAGGTCCCGGTCCGGGAGGGTGAAGGCCAGCTGCACCTCGGGAACCTCGACCGGCTGCCCGGTGCCGTCGGTCAGCTTGAGCGCGACCGCGTTCGGTCCGGTGCCGACCGGGTTGACGGTGACGACGGCGGTGCCCTTGGCGTTGGGCGTGCGGCCGCCGGTGTCGTACGGCAGCTTCAGCTCCTGCGTCCGGCCGGGCACCTGCGACGCCCCCGCCGCCGGGGCCGCGCCGCCCGCGCCGGGCTGCGCGGCGATCGCCTGCGCGACCCGCCCGGGCGGGGAGTTGGTGAGCATCGTGGTGACGACCAGCACCAGCGCGGCGACGGTCGTCTCGACCAGCACGCTGCGCCGCAGGCCGGCCCGGGTCGGCGAGCCCTCGACGGCGCGCCGCTCGGACGCCCGGGCCCGTACCGCCCGCTGGCGGGCGAGCTGTGCGGCCCGCTCCGGGTCGGCGTCCCCGGCGGCGGTCTCCTCGGCAGCGGCGCCCTCGGCGGCGGATCCGTCGGAGGCCGCGGGCACGGCGACGGCCCCGGCCGGGACGGCGACCTCGGCCGGCTCGTCGGCGGTGCGCAGCCGGGCGGTCCAGGCGCGGGAGATCCAGGCGACGCCGAGCATCGCCGCCACGCAGCCGACCTTGACCAGCAGCAGTCGCCCGTACTCGGTGTCCACCAGCGCGCCCCAGCTGCCCAGGCCGCGCCAGGACTGGTAGACGCCGGTCGCGGCGAGCACCGCGACCAGCCAGAACGCCAGCTTCGAGAAGCGGTCGACGGCAGCCGCGGGCAGGCCGTGGCGCAGGCCGACCACCAGCACGGCGAGGCCGCCGAGCCAGCCGGCCATGGCGAGCAGGTGCAGCGCGGCCAGCGGCAGCGCCAGCGGGACCTGGATGCCCACCGAGGAGTGGTCGGCGCCGACCCAGGTCGCGGACAGCGCGATGGCCAGCGCCAGCCCGGCCAGGCCCAGCCCCACTCGGGTGTCGCGCTGCGGGCGCTCGGCGGCGGCGCGCTCCAGCCGGCGCAGCTCCGCCTCCTCCTCGTCGAGGCTCCCGTCGCTTTCGCCGTCGCCGTCGCCGGCCGGCTTCGGCTGCAACCCCAACTGGCCGACCAGCAGCGACAGGAACACACCGGCGGCGGCCAGCAGCAACAGGCGGGCGGCGAGCGCGGTGCCGATCCGCTCGTCCAGGGTGGCGCGCACCAGCGAGAGGTCGAAGGCCTGCCCGAGCCCGGTGCCGCGCTCGTACGGGCCGCGCAGCATCAGCACGGCGACGGTGGACAGCAGCAGCGCGACCCAGCCGGTCATCAGCAGCCGCTGCACGCCGCGCACGGCCGCGCCGCCGGGCCAGACCACGACGACGAACGCGGCGGCGCCGGCCAGCAGCGCGAACGCCCCGTAGGCGACGGTGCGGGCGGTGCCGTAGGCGAACGCCACCGCGCCGTCGGCCTTGGCGCCCTGCACCGCGGCCGCGTTGACGGAGGTGTCGGAGGGCGCGCCGATGGAGAAGACGAACGCGCCGCCGATCGGGTGCGAGTCCTCCGAGACGGCCCGCCACGCCACCGTGTAGGTGCCGTTCTCCAGCCCCTGGCGGAGCGCCACCCGGGCGGTCGCGGACCTGCCGTCGACGTGGTCGGGCCGGCCGTCGTCGACGGCGTTGCCCTTCGGGTCGAGCACCCGCACCGAGTCGGCGGCCAGCGACACGCCCTCGCTGAAGGTCAGCGTGACCGCGGCGGGCGCGGTCGGCACCACCGAGCCCTGCGCCGGGTCGGCGCCCTCCAGGGTGGCGTGCGCGGACGCCGCCGTCGCCCCGCCCAGCACCAGGGCGAGCGCCGCCACCAGCACCGCCAGCAGCGAACCCAGCCGTCTCCGTCCCACCGCGGTCATCACCTGTGCGCCTCTTCTCGTCGCCACGCGGTCTGCTGCCATCGCCCGGACCCTAACTTCCCGGACGGTACGTCAGCGGCTTCACCGGAACCTTGACCACCACGGTGCCCGCCCTGGCGAACTCCAGGTCCAGTTCCAGTTCGTCGCCCAGGGCCGGCTGCTTCGCCCACTCCATGATCATCAGGTGGGTGCCGCCGCGGGCCAGGTCGAGGGTGCCGTGCGCGGGCACGACCAGTTCGCCGACCTCCTCCATGGACTTCTCGGTGGACCGGTGCATGGTCACCGACCCGGCCGCCGGACTGGTCACCTTCACCAGCCGGTCCGGGCCGCCGTCGTTGCGCACCGTCAGGTAGCCCGCACCCATCCCGCCGGGGGTGGCGGGCAGCGGTATGTACGGGTCGGCCACCGACAGCTTCGGCGCGGCGGACCCGCCGCCGTCCGAGGACTGGCAGGCCACCGCCACGGTGCCGACAGCCAGTGCGGTCGCCAGACCGGCCCCGATCAGCGCGCTGCGCCGGAACGCGCGGCTCACACCGCCACCCCCTCGGCGAGCAGCCGGAGGTCGTGCGCGTAGGTGTCGACCGTCGTCCCGGCCATGTACAGCAGGTGCGCCTTGTCGTCGCCCGGCAGGAACGCCAGCACCTGCGCGCCGTGCGTGGAGGTCACCGAGCCGTTCGCGGCGACCACCGGGTCCTCGACCAGGATGCCGAGCGGCTTCGCGGCGGCCTTCACCTTCGCCAGGTCGCCGGTCAGCCCGACGAAGTCCTTGCCCATCGAGTCCAGCCAGGTCCGCAGCACCTGCGGGGTGTCGCGCTCCGGGTCGGTGGAGACGAACACCACGTCGAGCTTCTGCCGCTGCTCCGGCGTCAGCTTCGACATCGCCACGCCGATGTCGCCCATCGTGGTCGGGCAGACGTCCGGGCAGCTGGTGTAGCCGAAGAACAGCAGCACGGTCCGCCCCGCGGTGCGCGCCTTCAGGTCGTACGGCTGACCGGAGGTGTCGTTCAGCACCAGGTCGGGCTTGTCGAAGTGCTTGCTGAGCACCGTGCCCCGGTACTGGCTGGCCGAGGCCTGCTTGCTGACCTTCGCCGGCCCGGCGTCCTCGCCGCCGCCGCCCGAGGACGAGCAGGCGGACAGCGCGAGCGAGGCGCCGAGGACGAGGGCGGCGGCCGTCATCAGCCGGGGGCGGGTGCTGCGGAGGGATGCCAAGGGACTTTCCGTTCCGTACGAGAGGGCGGTGCGGGGAGGGACGCCGGGCGGGGCCGCACGCGCGGCCCCGCCCGACCGGGGTCAGGACTGCGCGGAGCGGCGGCGCAGCCCGGCCACGCCGAGCGCCGCGCCGATCACGCCGACCACGATGCCGACCACACCCAGGGTGCGGGCGGCCGAGTCGGAGGACTTCGCGGCGGGCGCCGCGTCCTGCTGCTTCGCGGCGGCGGTGTCCGCCGAGTGGTGGTCGCCGGCCGCGTCGGCCTTGGTCAGGGCGAGCACCGGGGCGGGCTTGGCCGGCTCCGGCTGCCCGTCCTTGCTCTCCTCGATCCAGCGGACGACGTCGCCGTTGTCGTAGGTCTGCAGCGCCTTGAAGGTCAGCCGGTCGGTGTCGGTGGGCAGCGCGCCCAGCGACACCTTGAACTCCTGGAACTGGCCGGGGGCGATCCTGGTGCCGGCGTCGGCGGTCCAGGTGATCTTGGAGACGGCCTCGGTGATCTGCTGGCCGTGCGAGTCCAGCGGCTTGTCGAGCTTCGACTTCTCCAGGCTGGCGGTCCATCCCGGCAGCGGCTGGGTGCGCACCGACGCCATCGGGTGGTCCAGCGGCAGGCTGACCTCCAGCTTCACGGTGGAGGCGGTGTCGCTCTCGTTCGGCACCCGGAACGCCACGGCCGTGTACCCGCCCTGCTGGGCCGTACCCGGCTGGACGGAGACGTGCGCGAAGGCGGGAACGGCGGACGCCAGCAGGGCGCCGGCCGCCACCACGAGCGCGCCGACGGAACGACGGGCGGAAAGCGAACGCATCAGGGGACTCCTGAGGGAAGGGGCCGCGCGGACACCGCGCGGCAACGGGGGAGGAAGGGGAATCCGACCGGCCCGCTCACGACGCGGGCACGGCGGCAGCAGCGCGCGCCCGAACCCCGGCCCTCCGGCCCCGGCTCAGCGCGCGAACGCCACCACGGGCGGTCCCCTGCGCAGCACGCTGTGCCGCAGCGCGGCCGCCGCCGGCAGCCGCCAGTCCTCCGGCCGCGCACCCCGGCGCACCGACGCCGGGCGCGGCCCGCCCAGCAGCAGCGCCAGCAGCAGCGCCACCGCCGTCCGCAGCGGGGCCGCCCACTCCCGGGCGGTCAGCGCCGCCGCCCGCACCAGCCGCCACAGCGCGGCCTCGCCGCGCCGCAGCCACCAGCCCGCGACCAGCGCCGCCGCCAGGTGGGCCGCCACCATGCCGGGCGTCAGCCCCAGCCAGCCCGCCGCGTGCGGCACCGCCGCCGCGTACGCCTGCGGGTCCAGACCCGCGGCGCTCACCACCTGCTCCGGCGTGGTGTCCAACGGGACGACCGTCAGCCCGTCGCCCGGGGTGTCGTTGCACAGCAGCCGGCCCGCCGCGGACAGCAGCGGGTCCGGGGCGCCGTTTCCGGCCATCGCGCCGTGCGCCATCCCGGCACCGCCGCCCAGACCGTCGCCGAACCGGTGGAACAGCAGGTGCAGCCCCAGCTGCCCGGCCGCCAGCGCCGCCGCGATCGCCCCCAGCGAGCGCTCCCGCCCGCCGAGCAGCGCCGCCGCCGCGCACACCGCGGCGAAGCCCGCCGCCAGTGTGTCCGGCGCCACCGCGCCGCCCGCCCGGGCGTGCCCGAAGGCCGCCACCAGCGTGCACACCAGCGCGAACGGAACCGCCCGCAGCACCCGCAGGTCCCAGGCGGCCGCCGAGGCCCGCGCGGCGGGCAGGGCGGCGCCCCGGCGGGCGGCGGCGGTCGGGTCAGTCATGGCCGGCCCATCATCTCACCGCCTACACCCGCTTCCGGGGCAGGCCCCGGAACCCGCCCCGAATGGCGAGAACCCGACCGGCGCATGCACCCGCCCACGCGCTGATCGGCACACCCGCCGGGGGCAGTCCATCCGCCGAACGGGCGGTACCGGCGAGTGCGGACGGTTCACCGCGCACGGCCGAGGAGATAGCTAGTTGTATGTGGAGCCGCAGCCAGGAGGGATCTCCCGTGGACATCTGGTGGACTCTGCACCTCAAGCGCGACCCGGCCAGCGTGCCGCTCGCCCGCCGCATCCTGCTCGGCGCCATGGACTCCGCCGGAGTCGATCCGCAGGTCGCCTTCGACCTCGGCCTCGCCCTCACCGAGGCCTGCGCCAACGCGGTCGAGCACGCCGGGCCCGCGCGCCTCGGCGACACCTTCCGGGTCACCGCCGCCCTGAGCGGCGACCGCCTGCGGATCGAGGTCGCCAACACCGGCACCGCGGCCTCGGCCGCCGCGTCCCGCCCCGGCCCGCGCCGCCGGCCCGCCGCCGGCCGGCCCGCCCCGCGCTGCCGCACCCGCCGCGGCCGCGCCTCCGTCCCGGCCAGGGTGCTCGCCGTCCGCCCCGCCGCCGACCGGCCCGCGCCGTACGACACCCACGTGCTGCCTGCGCTGCGCCCGGCCCTGCCCGGTTCCGACACCGGCGCGGACCTGCTGCCCGAGCCGACCGCCGAGTCCGGCCGCGGCCTGTTCCTCATCCACGCGCTCGCCGACCACGTCCAGCTGCGCACCCACCCGCAGCGCGGCGCGACCGTCAGCTTCGACAAGGTACTCACCGCGCCGCTGCTGCGCACCGCGTCCTGACGGGCGGTCGGCCCCGCCGTTCCGGCGCGCCGCCGGGGGCCGTCCCACCCTGCGGAACCCGCCGGTCGACGGCCCGGGTGCTCCGGTTATGGTCTAGTCCAATCACCGGAGGGGACCATGACCACCACCGCCGCGGAGCCGCTCTCCGCCCCCCGCCGCCCGCTGGCCCGGATGGGGCAGGCGCTGCGCGGACGGGACTTCCGCATCTGGTTCGCCGGCCAGCTGATGTCCGCCTCCGGCGCCCTCGCACAGGGCGTGGTGCTCTCCTGGATGGTCTACCGGCTCACCGGGGACGCGGTCTGGCTGACCGTGCTGACCGCCTGCACCTGGGGCCCCACCCTGCTCCTCGGGCCGTGGGCCGGCGCCCTGGTGGACCGCTCCGACCGGCGCCGCCTGCTGATGGCCACCCAGGCCCTGATGATGCTGCTCGGCCTCGCCCTCGCCGTCGCCACCGCCCTGTTCGGCCCGCAGCTGTGGCTGCTGCTGGCGCTCGCCACCTGCACCGGACTGGTCGCCACCGTGGACGCCCCGGCCCGCCAGGTCTTCGTGGTCGACCTGGTCGGCACCGGGGCGGTGGCCAGCGCCGTCGGCCTGTGGGAGGTGGCGCTCAACGCCTCCCGGGTGATCGGCCCCGGCGTGGCCGGCGCGCTGCTGAACGTCGGCGGCCCCTCCTGGGCGTTCGCCTTCAACGCGCTCGGCTACCTCGCACCGCTGCTCGCCCTGACCCGGCTCCGCCCGGCCGCCCCCGTCGACCGCACCGCCGAACGCCGTCCGCGGGCCGACGCCCGCGGCGGCCTGGCGTACGCCCGCCGCTCGCCGATCGTCCGCGGCCTGCTGCCGATGTCCGCCGCCAGCGGCCTGATCTTCGCGATGAACCTGACCGTCCCGCCGCTGGTCGACCGCGCGCTGCACCTCGGCCCCGGCGGGTACGGCCTGCTGATGGCCGCGTTCGGCCTCGGCGGCCTGCCCGGTGCGCTGCTCGCCGCCGCCGCGCCCGCACCGACGCCGCGCCGGGTCCGCACCCTGGCGGTGGCCACCTCGGTCGCGGTGCTCGCCACCGCGCTGGCGCCGAACGCCTTCCTCGCGGTGGCCGGCATGGCCGCCGTCGGCGTCTGCTCGATCTGGTTCATCGCCACCGCGAACACGCTGGCCCAGCTGCGCTCCGCGCCGGAGATGCGCGGCCGGGTGATGTCGCTGTGGGGCAGCGCGATGACCGGCACCCTCCCGTTCACCGGCCTCGGCGTCACCTTCGTGGCCCAGCACGTCGGCGCCCGGACCGGGTTCGCGCTGGCCGGGGCGGCGCTGCTGCTGGCCACCGCGGCCGCGTGGCGGGCGCTGCGGCCCGCGGACTGAGAACCTGTCGGGGGGATGTCGAGAACCGCGGCGCGGCTCCGTCCCCGGTACGACACCGACCGCACCGAGAGGAGCCGTCCGCCGTGACGCACATGCTGCAGATGCACTTCAGCCAGTCGGACGCCGGCATCCCGCCGATCCCGTCCTGGGATCCGGCGGCGACCGCCGCGCACATCGCCTTCATGCGCACCGCCGTCGCCGAGCTGACCGCCGCCGGCGAACTGGTGGAGGCGCAGGGCCTGGCGCTGCCCGACACCGCGCGGATCGTCCGGGCCGGCGAGGACGGGCCGGACGTCACCGCGGGGCCGTTCCCGGACGGGAAGGAGTTCCTGTTCGGCTGGTGGATCGTCAACTGCGCCACCGACGAACGGGTGCTGGAGATCGCCGCCATGCTGTCCGCCGCGCCGGGCCACGACGGCCGGCCGATGAACATGCCGATCGAGGTCCGCGAGGTGCTGGCGGAGCCCCCGGCGCAGCCCTGACCGGTGCGCGAATTGCCGGGTTCGTCCGGTCGGCGGACGATGGTGATCATGATGCATCAGATGCGCGCCGAGACCGCCCCCGCCGCCGGCGACCCGGACTCCGTGGTCAGCTGGCACATCGTCCGCAACGCGGACCTGACCGCCCTGTGCGGCAAGGAGCTCTCCTCCGCCGCCCCGGTCCAGGACGCCACCCGCTGGACCCTCGACCCCGACCGCAACTGCCACACCTGCGGAGCGCTGTACCTCCGCGAGACCCCGTACCTGCCGGGCGAGCACACCGGCTGACCGGGGCAGTGCGCCGGGAGGAGGCGTCCGCCGCGCTCTCCTCCCGCCGGCCGACGGGTGCCCGCCCGCCGCCCGGAGCCGGTCCCCGCGCCGATCCCGGTCGCCCACGACGCGGCGTCCGGAAACGCCGAACGGCCGGCCCCGCCCGGGGCCGGCCGTTCGGCGTCGCGGACCGGCTGCTCAGCCGCCGCTCTTGCGGCGGAAGGTGCGCTTGCCGCCGGCCGCGCCGGCGGTGCCGTGGATCTTCGAGTCGCCGCCGGGGCCGCCGCCGGCGCCCCGGTTGCTGCCGCCCTTGCGCTGCAGCGCGGCCAGGAACTTGGCCTTCTGGTCGTCCTGTCCGGGCGCCTCGGCGGCGGTGTCGGCGCCTGCGTCGGCGGTGGCGTCCGGTGCGGGCTCGGCTGCTGGGGCGGTTTCGCTGCTCATTGGGGACCTCCTGGACGGGAGCGGGTACTGGTGCACACCCTCCCACGCCGACCGGGGTGCTGTCGGCCGACACCGGGGTCGGTCAGCCCCGGTCGGCGGGCGCGTGGTGGTGGTGCCGCTCGTCGCGGTACTGCAGGCCGCCCATCATGAACAGCAGGGCGAGGATCGGGAAGCCGATCGAGGCGATCACCAGGACGAAGAACTGCCAGACCATGGGGCGCTCCTGTCGTGAAACCACGGCTCATTGACACACTTCGTCCCATTATGTCCGAATCGGGGTGCGGCGGACCGGACCCGGCCCCTGTTCGAACGGCAGGCGGTCGTCGCAGACTGAGGGGCATGCGGGTACAGCTGGCAGTCGACGCGCGCCGCCCGGACCGGGCCTGCGAGGACTTCGTGGTGGCCACCCCGGAGGCCCTGGTGCTGCTGGACGGCTCCAGCGCCCCGGACACCCTGGACTCCGGCTGCGTGCACGGCATCCCCTGGTACGTGCGCCGCCTCGGCGCCCACCTGGTCGCCCGGCTCACCGACCACCCCGACCGGGACATCGCCGACTGCCTGGCCGACGCCATCGCCGACACCGCCGCCCTGCACGGCCGCGGCTGCGACCTGGCCAACCCCAACACCCCCGCCGCGATGGTGGTCGCCGCCCGGCTGCGCGGCGAGGCCCTGGAGTACCTGGTGCTCGGCGACTCCCTGCTGGTGCTGCACCCCAAGGCCGGACCGCCCCGGGTGATCGGCGACAACCAGCGCTTCCCCGGCGGCGAGGAACTGCGCCGCCAGATCTGGTCCACCGTCCCCGGCACCGCCGAACGCGCCGACCTCTACCTGCGGTACGCGATCGCGGTCCGCGCGGCCCGCAACACCGGCCACGGCCCGTGGATCGCCGCCGCCGCCCCGCACGCCGCCGCCCACGCCGAGACCGGCGCCGTCGCCCGCGCCGCCCTGCACGGCGTGGCCGCCCTCTCGGACGGCGCCGCCCGCTTCACCGAGCGCCTGGGCCTGGGCAGTTGGGCCGACGCCGTCCGGCTGCTCGCCGAGACCGGCCCCGCCGAACTGATCGCCCAGGTCCGCACCGCGGAGCGCACCGACGCCGACTGCGTCCGGTGGCCCCGCGGCAAGGCCCACGACGACGCCGCGGCGCTCTACGCCCGGCTCTGACCGGGCGCGCCGGCCGACGCCCGGGTCACCGACCGGCCGTCAGGAACACCGCGCGGACCGCCGACCCGTCCGGCGCCGTGTACCCGGCGACCACCTCGCCCGGGGCCGGCTCGCCGCCCGGCTCCAGCTCGCGGCGCAGCACCACCGTCGGCTCGCCGTCGACCGGCGCCACCGCCACCGTCCCGTCCACCGCGTCGCTCACGCTCTGCATCTGCGGCACCGCCTCCCCGCGCAGCAGGGCGGCCAGCTGCTCCAGGACCACCGGGTCCTGCGCGCCGTCGTAGAACCAGCGGGTGCCCAGCACGCCGTGCTCGGTCGTCCCGATCAGCGCGCCCTCCGGGGCGCCGTCCAGCGGGGCGCCGCGGTACGCCATCGGCACCAGGTAGGCGGACCGGTCGTCGGCCACCACCATCAGCTCGATGCCGACCTCGCCCGCCGGGTCGTCCAGCCGGAAGCCGCCGGCCCGCACCAGCTCGCCGTGGCCGGGCCGGAACCAGTCCTGCTTCGGCAGCCAGTCGGCCAGCAGCTCCAACTTGCCCGGGCTCATCGTGGTCTGATGGATCGTCGCCATCGTCGGTCTCCTTCTCGCGCGGGTGTTCCTGCGTGGGCCAGCCTACGAACCGTTCGACCGGCGGCGTGCCGGAAGCACAGAAGGGGGAGCGGCGATGGGGATCAGGCAACTGGGCGGGAGCGCCGGCCGGCGGGCCGGGGCGGCGCTGGGCGCGGTGACGGGCGCCGTCGCCTCGGCCCGGGAGAAGGCGGGCGGCGACTGGGCGCGCCGCGCGGTGGAGACCCACCCGAAGCCGGACGACCCGCTCACCGCACCGTGGGAGATCTCGCTGGCCGGACTGATCGGCCGCCTCCCGCACGTGCCGGGCCCGGCGGTGCGGCTGCTGCACCTGCTGGACGGGCTGGGCCAGGTCGCGGTCGGACCGGACGAGGTCGGCTTCGACGGGGAGCCGGTCGCCTGGGGCAAGGTGCTGGAGATCCGCTGCCACAGCACCGTCGACCTGCTGCCGGACGTCGTGGTGGAGCGCGAGGTCGACCGGATCCGCGAGTTGCTGCCGCCCGTCCCCGGCCGCAAGTGGCTGGTCACCAAGGCCGCCGAGGGGCTGCTGACGCTCGCCCTCGCCGCCACCGCCGCCGCCGAACGGGAGGACCGCCCGCTGCCCTGCGAGATCGTCGTCAAGAACCTGATCGGCCGTCCGAAGAGCCTGGCCGGCGGCCTGTTCGCGGCCTCGGCGCTCACCCTGCTGCCCGAGGCGGGCGAGCGCATCCTCGCCGAGGCCCGCAGCCGCGGCATTCCGGTCACCGTGGTCGACGACCCGATGACGGGCGTGCACGCCGAACACGCCGCGCAGCTCCGCGGCGCCGCCGAGCGCCTCGCCGAGGCCCTCCGCCGGCTGCGCGCCGGCGACCCGGGGGCGGCCAAGGCCGAGGCGGGCGCGGCCGCGCTCGCCGAACTCGAACGACTCCGCGCCGAGCACCCGCCGGAGGGCTGAACCGGCCCGCCGGGGCGCGGCCGTGGTCGGATCACCCGACGGCTGCGCGGTTCGGATGAAAGCGGCGCGCAGTACCACTGGTTCGTCCACGGCCGATGCTAGAAATTCCCTGCGCTCGGATCAGAGCCGCACTCCAGGGCCGCGAGCGGGTCTCCCGGCCCTCAGCGAGAACGGAATCCGCCTCATGGCCATCGCTTTCCGCAGGACGCTCGCCATCGCCGCGCTGGGGCTGACCGCCTCCCTCCTCCCGGCCGTCGGCGCCGGGGCCGCCGACACCGGCCACGCGACCACGCGCACCCCCGGCCTCTACTGCCTGGCCAACGCCTGGGGCACGACGGGCATCTCCACCAAGCCGTGCGACGCCTCCGACAAGGGCCAGCACTGGAAGCTCTCCGGCCAGCAGATCGCCCTCTCCAACGCGCCCGCCTACTGTCTCGCCAACACCTGGAACGCCACCGACATCTCCAGCAAGGCGTGCGCCCCCGGCGACCAGGGCCAGTACTGGACGGTCTCCGGCCAGCAGATCGCCCTCACCTTCGCCCCCGCCTACTGCCTGGCCAACGCCTGGGGCACGCCGAACATCTCCACCAAGCCGTGCGACGCCTCCGACAAGGGCCAGCACTGGGTGGTCTTCAACGACCAGATCAGCCTCGCGCTCGCCTGACCCCCCGACCCGCCGGGCGCCCCCCCCCCCCCGCCCGGCCGGGGGCGGGCGCGCGCCGTCGGTTTAGGATTGAGGGGGGTGCTGCGGGACCAGGCGGGGCCGACCGGGC
>NZ_JBHWDS010000022.1:0-94629 GCF_042734615.1 Kitasatospora sp. NPDC059646 | reverse complement strand
GACCAGAACACCCCCGCGCCCGCCTCCCCCCCCCCCCCGCCGCCCCGCCCCGGCTGCCGCCGGGGGGGCACGGCGGCCCGGCAGGTGGTTCACCGAGTGACGGAGAAGGGCGTCGACGGCAGCGGCTCGCCGTTCCCGTCGTGACCGGAGAGGTCGATGCCGACGACGGTCAGCCGTCCCCCGACCTCCATGACGGCGCGCGGGATGCGGCCGTCCGGGGCCGTGCCCTGCGGCTGCCAGCCGAGCGCCGTCGACCGGGCCCCGACCGGCCGGAAGCGGCCGTCGGCGTACACCGCGCCCACGACGGCGACTCCGCCCGCGGTGCGGGTGAGGCCGTTCGGCCGGCCGGCGCCGATGCCGGTCTCCTGGCGGGTCCGGCCGCGGCCGTCGTAGTGGACCACCAAGGCATGGTCGTCGGTGCGGGACATCCCGGTGTCCGTGCCGGACGCCCGGATGTCGTCCGGGCCCACCGCGACCACCTGGGTCAGCTCGCCGAAGCGCGAGTCCGGGTCCGGCGCGGCGACCTCGTTCCAGCCGCGGCCGTCGACGTGCAGCAGCAGCGGACGCGACCAGCCCTCCGGGGTGCCGATCCCGCCGACCGCCCAGACGTCGGAGGGGCCGGTGGCGACCACGTCGCGGAGCGTCCAGTAGTCGCTGTCGATCCTGGGGCCGTCGACCCGCTCCCAGGCCGTGCCGTTCCAGTGCTCGATCAGGCCGAGGAAGGTCAGGACGTCGTCCGGCTGGCAGTAGCCGACCGCACACACGTCGTCGGGGCCGCCGGCCGAGGCGACGGCGTTGATCCCGGCCGCCAGCGAGCGCTCCGGGGCGGGCGCGTCCTGCAACTGCCAGCGTCCGCCCCGGTAGCGGCCGGTCGGAATGCCGCCGGCGGTGCCGTACTTGAGACCTGTCGCCCAGGTGGCGCCGGCGCCGTCGGCGTCGACCGTGCGGGCGTGCAGGCCGTCCGGAAGGGCGAGTTCGGTCCAGTCCGCGCGGGTGCCGGCGCGGGCGAAGGCCACCGGCGGCCGCCTCCGGCGCGCTCGCCAGCGCCCCGATCCGCTGCGCCACCGACCACCGGCGCTGCTCCGCCCGGAAGGTGCGGGTCGGCACGGTGCGGGCGTCGGCGTCGAGGTTCTCCGTCCGGGACGCCCGCCGCCAGTGCGCGAACAGCTTGGCCGGCGTCGCCTGCGCCAGGTCCTCGGCCCGGTGCGCGTTCCCGCACAGCAGGTACGCCGTCCGGTACGGCCGCCGCGCCCGCGCCGCCGCGTACTCCTCGAAGCTCGACCCGCCGTGTCCGCGCATCCCACTCCTCCGCCCGTCTCGCGTCTCCCACCCGTCCTCAATGCGCGAGCCCGGCGAAAGGTTGAGCCCGGGGCGCGGATCGCTCCGGGGCACGGACCGGCCGCCCGTCGGCTGTGACACCACAGCGGGCACCGGCGCTGAAGGTCGTGAGATGAGCACTCGATCGGATCTTCGCCGGCGGGCCGGCCACCGCCCCGGACACGGCACCGCCGCCGCACACCCGCGGCGGCGCAGCGCGGCACGCGCCGCCGGCCCGAGAACCGGCGCCCTCCCACCGACCCGGAACCGCCATGAATGACGCCCCGCCGACGACCGCCCGGCACGCCGCCCCACCGCCCGCCGCCGGAGCGGGCGACCCGGCCGCACCGGTGTTCGTCGACAGCACCGGCCGCCGACAGCGCCGCTGGCGCCGGATCGGCCGGGTCCTGGCCGTGCCCGCCGCCGGCTACCTGGCGCTGGTGGCCAGCAGCGTGCTGGGCGGGCCGACCCTGAAGGCGCCGTTCCTGCCGCAGCCGGCCGCGCCCGCCCCCGCCGCCCCGGCGGCGCCGTCCGAGGCCGCCCCGAGCGCCGAGCCGGCCCGCTCCTCGGCCGCCCCCGGCCCGACGGCGCGGCCCGCCACCGCCCGTCCGCCCGGCCCCGCGACGCCGGCGGCACCGGGGACCGGCCCCGCGCCCACCACCGCCGCCGCCCCGCAACCGGACCCCACGGCCACCCACGGACGGCCCACCACCGCGCCGGGCAACAGCCGGAAGCCCACCAAGAACCCGTGAAGCCCGCCGGGACCGCCGAGCACCTCCCCGCACCCGCCTTCCGACCAGTGAGCCCCCGATGACACGACCCACCTCCACCCGCCGGCGCCCGGCGACGAACCCGCGCCCCCGCGGTCGGGGCCGCCGCGGCGTGGTGCGGCAGTCCGCGCCGCGCACCCACTGGCTGCTGCTCGCCGCGATGGTGGTCACCCTCGCCGCGGCCCTGCTGATGCAGGGGTACACCCGTCACACCTTCGGCACCGCGCCCGACGGCGCCCCACGGGCCGCCGCGGCCTCCGGCGCCGTCCCGCCGGAAGCCGCACACGGCGGACCGGTGATCGACGCCTCCGACGGGACTCCGCGCACCGCCCGGCCCGCCCCGCAGACCGTCGCGCTGACCTTCGACGACGGCCCGGACCCGGTCTGGACCCCGAAGATCCTGGACGTGCTGCGCCAGCAGGGCGTGCACGCCACCTTCTTCGTGGTCGGCACCCAGGTCGCCGACCATCCCGAGCTGGCCCGCCGGATCCTCGCCGAGGGCCACCAGCTCGGCATCCACACCTTCACCCACGCCGACCTCGGGCAGGCCGCGCCCTGGCGGCGCTCGCTGGAACTGCGCGAGACCCAGCTCGCGGTGGCCGGGGCGACCGGCACCACCACCGCACTGCTGCGGCCGCCGTACTCCTCGACCAACGACGCGCTGACCGACGCGGACTGGCAGGCCGTCCGGCAGGCCGGGCAGTCCGGCTACCTGACCGTGCTGACCACCCTCGACAGCGAGGACTGGCAGCGCCCCGGCGTCGAGCGGATCGTCGCCAACGCCACCCCCGGGGGCCCGGCCGGGCAGGTCCTGCTGATGCACGACGCCGGCGGCGACCGCTCGCAGACGGTGGCCGCGCTCGCCGAACTGCTGCCCCGGCTGAAGTCGGCCGGCTACCGGTTCGCGACCGTCTCCGAGGCCGCCTCGGCCCCCGGCGCGACCCGTCCGGCGAGCGGCGCCGAGCACTGGCAGGGCCGGGCGCTGATCCTCGCGCTGACCGTCGGCGACCGCGCGGTGGGCGCACTGGACTGGCTGCTGGTGGCCGCGGGCGCGATCAGCGTGCTGCGCGCCGCCGTCCTCACCGCGGCCGCCCGCCGGCACCGCCGCCTCCGGCGGCGCGGCTGGGGCCCGCCGGTGACCGACCCCGTCACGGTGATCGTGCCCGCGTACAACGAGCGGGCCGGCATCGAGGCGGCGGTGCGCTCCCTGGTCGCCTCCGACCACCCGGTGGAGGTGATCGTGGTCGACGACGGCTCCACCGACGGCACCGCGGACCTGGTCGAGTCGCTCCGGCTCCCCGGCGTCCGGGTGCTCCGGCAGGCCAACGCCGGCAAGCCCGCCGCGCTCAACAACGGCCTGCGGCATGCGAGTTGCGAACTGGTCGTGATGGTCGACGGCGACACCGTGTTCGAGCCGGACGCCGTCCGGCTGCTGGTGCAGCCGTTCGCCGACCGGCGGGTGGGCGCCGTCTCCGGCAACGCCAAGGTGATCAACCGCGGCGGTCTGCTGGGCCGTTGGCAGCACATCGAGTACGTGGTCGGGTTCAACCTGGACCGCCGCTTCTTCGACCTCGCCCAGTGCATGCCCACCGTGCCGGGTGCGGTCGGCGCGTTCCGCCGGTCCGCCCTGCTGCGGCTTGGCGGCGTCGCCGAGGAGACCCTCGCCGAGGACACCGACCTGACCATGGCGCTCTGCCGGGCGGGCTGGCGGGTGGTCTACGAGGAGCGCGCCATCGCCTGGACCGAGGCGCCCGCCTCGCTCTCCGCGCTGTGGCGTCAGCGCTACCGCTGGTGCTACGGCACCCTGCAGGCGATGTGGAAGCACCGCCGGGCGGTCACCCAGCGCGGCCAGGCCGGGAAGCTCGGCCGCCGGGGACTGCTGTACCTGCTGATGTTCCAGGTCCTGCTGCCGCTGCTCGCCCCGGCCGTCGACGTGTTCGCGGTCTACGGCCTGGTCTTCCTCGACCCGGTCCGGATCGCGGCCGTCTGGCTCGCCTTCCTCGCGGTGCAGACCGCCTGCGCCTGCTACGCGTTCCGGCTGGACCGCGAACGCCTCGGACCGCTCTGGTCGCTGCCGCTGCAGCAGCTGGTCTACCGCCAGCTGATGTACCTGGTGGTGATCCACTCGGTGTGGACGGCCCTGGCGGGCAATCGGCTGCGCTGGCAGCGGATGCAGCGCTACGGCTCCCTCCAGGCCCCGGCCGGCCGGGCCGGAGCCGCCTGACCCCGGGCCGGCGCGCCGGGGCGCGGGGCAGCACGGCGACGCCCCCGCCGCCCGCCCGCTGCGGCAGCGGCGTACGGGCGGCGGGGGCGTCGGCGTCCCGGGCGGGCGGCGGTCAGTGGCCGTCGGCGGGGACGGTGCCGAGGCGGCCGGCCTGGAAGTCCTCCATGGCCTGCTGGAGTTCGCGGTGGCTGTTCATCACGAACGGGCCGTACCAGGCGACGGGCTCGCGGATCGGCTGCCCGCCGAGCAGGACGAACTCGAAGCTGGCGGAGCGGGAGTCCTGCTTCTCGTCGGCGCGGATCGTCAGGCTGTCGCCGTCGCCGAAGACCACGGCCTGGCCCATGTGGAACGGCCGCTGCTCGGCGCCGGCCGAGCCGCTGCCGGCCAGGCCGTAGGCGAGCGCGTTGAAGTCGGAGCGCCAGGGCAGGGTGATCCGGGCGCCCGGGGTGAGCGAGACGTGGATCATGGTGATCGGGGTGTGCGTGGTGCCCGGGCCCTGGTGGCCGTCCATCTCGCCGGCGATCACCCGGATCAGCGCGCCGCCGTCCTCGGAGGTGAGGAGCTTGACGCTGCCGGAGCGGATGTCCTGGTACTTCGGGGTGATCATCTTGTCGGAGGCGGGCAGGTTGACCCACAGCTGCAGGCCGTGGAACAGGCCGCCGGACATGACCAGGGACTCCGGCGGGGTCTCGATGTGCAGCAGGCCGGAGCCGGCCGTCATCCACTGGGTGTCGCCGTCGGTGATGACGCCGCCGCCGCCGTGCGAGTCACGGTGGATGAAGGTGCCGTCGATGATGTAGGTGACGGTCTCGAAGCCGCGGTGCGGGTGCCAGGGGGTGCCCTTGGGCTCGCCGGCCTCGTAGTCCACCTCGCCCATCTGGTCCATCATGATGAACGGGTCCAGGAACTTGGTGTTGATCTTCGCGAAGGCGCGGCGGACGGGGAAGCCCTCGCCCTCGAAGCCCTCGGGTGCGGTGGCCACGGTGAGGACCGGCCGGGCGGTGCTGTGCACCGGGTCCGGCGTGGTGACGCGCGGCAGGGTCAGCGGGTTCTCGACGGTCACGGCGGGCATGTCGGCCTCCTTCGGCGGGTCTGTGGCCTACGTCCACCACAGTAGTTCAACTCTCAACCACTCGCAAGGTTGAACGTTGAACTATGTGGGCGCATTCCCGCCCGGGGGAAGAGGGGGAGCAGGCGTCAGCCGTACATCCGGCGCATGGTGAAGTCCACCATCTGCTCGACCGCACGGGCGTCGAACACCATCCGGTGCTCGCCCTCCATGTCCAGGGCGAAGCCGTAGCCGGTCGGCAGCAGGTCGAGCACCTCGGCGCCGGTCACCGAGAAGTGCTTGGACTCCTTGCCGGCGTACCGCTTCAGCTCCTTGAGCGAGCTGAACATCGGGATCACCGGGGTCGGGGTGTTGTGCAGCGCCAGGAAGCCGGGGCGGTCGCCGCGCGGGCAGTACACCTTCGAGGTGATGAAGATGGCCTGGAAGTCCTCCACCGGCATCGCGCCGGTGGTGAAGGCGCGCACCGCGTCGGCCAGCGAGGGCGGCGAGGGCTCGGGGTAGAGCGACTGCTGGGCGGCCTGCGGGTCGCCGTACCCGGGGCCGGGCATGCCGGGCATCCCCTGCTGCATCTGCTGCTGATAGGGGTCCTGGTAGGCGCTCTGCTCGTAGCCGTACACGGGACAAGGCTATCGGGCCGGGCCCCGCTTGGGGGCGGGTGATCCGCACAATCCGGCCGGGGGCCGCATTGTGGGACGTGACCACGTTCATAGCTGCTTCACGTTCGGGGGGTTGAACAAGTTACCAACGGGTAGCATCATGGGGCGTACTGGTGGGTAAGCGGTGCGCCGTAAGCGGCTCGCCCGTGGAAGACGAACCGGAGAAACGGTCATGGGTCACTACAAGTCCAACCTGCGGGACGTGGAGTTCAACCTCTTCGAGGTGTTCGGCCGCGACCAGGTGTACGGCACCGGTCCGTTCGCCGACATGGACGTCGACACCGCGAAGAACATCCTCAGCGAGATCTCCCGGCTGGCCGAGAACGACCTCGCCGCCTCCTTCGCCGACACCGACCGCAACCCGCCGGTGTTCGACCCGGAGACCAACACCGCTCCGATCCCGGAGACCTTCAAGAAGAGCTACCAGACCTTCATGGACGCCGAGTGGTGGCGCCTGGGCATCCCGGAGGGCATCGGCGGCCAGGTCACCCCGAACTCCCTGGTCTGGGCGTACGCGGAGCAGGTGCTCGGCTCCAACCCGGCGATCTGGATGTACTCCTCCGGTCCGGCCTTCGCCGGCGTCGTCTACGACGAGGGCACCGAGGAGCAGCAGAAGGTCGCCCAGCGCATGGTCGACGGCCTGTGGGGCGCCACCATGGTGCTGACCGAGCCCGACGCGGGCTCCGACGTGGGCGCCGGCCGCACCAAGGCGATCAAGCAGGAGGACGGCTCCTGGCACATCGAGGGCGTCAAGCGCTTCATCACCTCGGGCGAGCACGACATGTCCGAGAACATCATCCACCTGGTGCTGGCCCGCCCCGAGGGCGGCAAGCCGGGCACCAAGGGCCTCGGTCTGTACATCGTCCCGAAGTACGACTTCGACTGGGAGACCGGCGAGATCGGCGAGCGCAACGGCGCCTACGCCACCAACGTCGAGCACAAGATGGGCCTCAAGGCCTCCAACACGTGCGAGATGACCTTCGGCGCCAAGCACCCCGCCAAGGGCTGGCTGCTCGGCGAGAAGGTCGACGGCATCCGCCAGATGTTCAAGATCATCGAGTTCGCCCGGATGATGGTCGGCACGAAGGCCATCGCCACCCTCTCCACCGGCTACCTGAACGCGCTGGAGTACGCCAAGGAGCGCGTGCAGGGCGCCGACATCTCGCAGTTCATGGACAAGACCGCGCCGCGCGTCACCATCACCCACCACCCGGACGTGCGCCGCTCGCTGCTGACCCAGAAGGCGTACGCCGAGGGCATGCGCGCCCTGGTCCTCTACACCGCCTCGGTGCAGGACGACATGCTGGCCGCCCGCCTGCGCGGCGAGCACGACGCCGCCGCCGAGCGCCTGAACGACCTGCTGCTGCCGATCGTCAAGGGCTACGGCTCGGAGAAGTCCTACGAGCAGCTCGCCCAGTCGCTGCAGACCTTCGGCGGCTCCGGCTACCTGCAGGAGTACCCGATCGAGCAGTACATCCGGGACGCCAAGATCGACACCCTGTACGAGGGCACCACCGCCATCCAGGGCCAGGACTTCTTCTTCCGGAAGATCGTCAAGGACGGCGGCCAGGCGCTGACCGCGGTCAACGAGCAGATCCAGAAGTTCCTCGCCTCGAACGAGGGCGGCGAGGCGCTGGCCGCCGAGCGCGAGCTGCTCGCCAAGGCCGCCGGCGACCTGGAGGCCATCGTCGGCAAGCTGATCGCCGACCTGACGGCCGTCGAGCAGGACGTCAAGAACATGTACAAGGTGGGCCAGAACACCACCCGCCTGCTCATGGTCTCCGGCGACGTGGTGGTCGGCTGGCTGCTGCTCCGCCAGGCCGCCGTCGCGCTGGCCAAGCTGGAGGCCGGCGCCTCCGAGAAGGACGTCCCCTTCTACCAGGGCAAGGTCGCCGCGGCGAAGCACTTCGCCCGCACCGTGCTGCCGACCACCGCCCCGCAGCGCCAGATCGCCGAGGCCGTCGACAACGAGCTGATGGACCTCGCCGAGGAGGCGTTCTGATCCGGCACTGACCGACGCGGCCCCGATCCGGCCGCCCGATCGACCGCCTGACACACCCTCACACCGCGGGGCCCGGCTCACCACCGGGCCCCGCGGCGTTGTGTCGCGCCCCGCTCACTGTTGTGTCACCGTTGCGGACTTCACACGGCCCTGTCCGTGTACGGGCATATGCTCAGGGGGCGGGCCCGTAACCCCCATCAGGCCCGGCCGCCCTCAACCCAGGAGCAAAATGTCGACCGCCGCCCGCACGGCCCACTTCGACCGGAAGCACACGGACGACCTGATCGCCTTCCTCGCCGCGTCCCCCTCCCCGTACCACGCGGTGCAGAGCGCGGCCGAGCGGCTGGAGCGGGTCGGCTTCCGACGGGTCCGTGAGACGGACGCCTGGGACGGCGGCAGCGGCGGCCGCTACCTGGTGCGCGGCGGTGCCCTGATGGCCTGGTACGTGCCCGAGGGCGCCGGCCCCGCCACCCCCTACCGGGTGGTCGGCACCCACACCGACTCGCCGAACCTGCGGGTCAAGCCCGTCCCCGACACCGGCTCGGCCGGCTGGCGGCAGATCGCCGTCGAGATCTACGGCGGCGTCCCGCTCAACACCTGGCTCGACCGCGACCTCGGCCTCTCCGGCCGGCTCGCGCTCCGCGACGGCTCCACCCGCCTGGTCCACCTCGACGAGCCGCTGCTGCGCGTCCCGCAGCTCGCCATCCACCTCGACCGCGGCGTCAACGACGGCCTCAAGCTCGACCGGCAGCGCCACCTCACGCCGATCTGGGGCCTGGGCGACACCACCGAGGGCGCCCTGCTCGAGTACGTCGCCGAGAAGGCCGGCCTCGCCGCCGCCGACGTCACCGGCTGGGACCTGATGGCCCACGACGTCCAGCCGCCCGCCTACCTCGGCCGCGACCGCGAACTGCTGGCCGGCCCGCGCCTGGACAACCAGCTCTCCGTGCACGCCGCCACCGCCGCGCTCGCCGCCGTTGCCGAGGCCGGCGGCGACCTGCCGTACATCCCGGTGCTCGCCGCCTTCGACCACGAGGAGACCGGCAGCGAGTCCGACACCGGCGCGCAGAGCCCGCTGCTCGGCAACGTGCTGGAGCGCTCCTGCTACGCCCGCGGCGGCACCGCCGAGGACCGCGCCCGCGCGCTGGCCGGCACCGTCTGCCTGTCCTCCGACATGGGGCACGCCGTCCACCCCAACTACAGCGAGCGGCACGAGCCCGGCCACCACCCGCTGCCCAACGGCGGCCCCATCCTCAAGGTCAACGTCAACAACCGGTACGCCACCGACGGCGTCGGCCGGGCGGTGTTCACCGCCGCCTGCGAGAAGGCCGGCGTGCCCTGGCAGACCTTCGTCTCCAACAACGCGATGCCCTGCGGCACCACCATCGGCCCGATCACCGCCGCCCGCCTCGGCATCACCACCGTCGACTGCGGCATCGCGGCGCTGTCCATGCACTCCGCGCGCGAACTGTGCGGCGCCGAGGACCCGCACTACCTGGCCGGCGCCATCAAGGCGTTCCTGGAGGGCTGAGGGCACCTCAGGGTGTGGGCGGGGCCCACACCCTGACCGCGCGTCACTCCATCCCGGCCAGCACCAGCGGCAGCCGGCCCGCGCCCCCCGGCACCACCTTCACCGGCACGCCCCAGTCCTGCTGGTGCACGTGGCAGGCCGGGTACTCGATCGCCGGGTCGTCGTCGCAGGACGCCGCCATCGCCGACACGTGCAGCACGCCCTCCGTCACCTCGTCCGACAGCACCAGCTCGCGGTGCAGCGCGGTGTCCGCCCCCGCGCCGGAGACGAGCAGCTCCGGCGGGGTCGAGCTGACCAGCAGCCGGGTGGACGGGCCGTAGCGCTCGTCGAGCTTCTGGCCGGTCGGCGCGGAGAACACCACGTCCAGGCGCAGCGTGCCCGGGGCGACCTCGGTCGCGGCCCGCTGGGTGCGGTGCGCGACCGCCTCGACCCGGACGGCCTCCTCGGGCAGCCGCAGCCGGGTCAACCGGTGCCGGGCGGACTCCACCACCACGATGTCGCCGTCCACCACCACCGCGCCGGACGGCTCCCGCAGATCGGTGGCCAGCGTCGACACCTCGCCGCTCGCCGGGTCGAAGCGGCGCAGCGCGTGGTTGTAGGTGTCACTGACGGCGACCGAGCCGTCCGGGAGCACGGTGACGCCCAACGGGTGCTGGAACAGGGCCTGTTCGGCCGCCCCGTCACGGTGCCCGAAGTCGAACAGGCCGGTGCCGACGGCCGTGTGCACCTGGTGGCTCCCCCGGGCGACCCAGCGCAGCGCGGAGGTCTCCGAGTCGGCGACCCACAGCCGCTCGCCGTCCGCGGAGACCGCCAGCCCCGACGGCTGGGCGAACCACGCCTGCTCGGCCGGGCCGTCGACCAGACCCTCGTTGGTGGTGCCCGCCGCGACCCCGACCGTGCCCGCCGCCGGGTCGAACGACCACAGCTGGTGGACGCCCGCCATCGCGATCCACACCCGGCCGTCGAAGAACGCGACGTCCCACGGCGAGGACAGGTCCACGCCGGTGGCCGGCCCGGACGTCGGCGAGCCCTGCCACCACTGCCGGCCCGTGCCGGCCAGCGTGGTCACCGTGCCGTCGGCCAGCCGCACCCCGCGCAGCGCGTGGTTGACGGTGTCCGCCACCACCACGTCGTAGCCGAGGTCCAGCCCCGCCGGGACCAGCGCCAGACCCTGCGGCTCGCTGAACCGCGGCTCGGCGCCGTCCACCAGGCCGCGCACCCCGTCGCCGATCCGCCGCACCACCCGCTCGCCGTCCTCGGCGAGCTCCACCAGCGCGTGGTGCCCCGAGTCCGCGACCAGGTAGTGCCCGTTCGGCAGCCGCACCGCCTTCCCGGGGAAGCGCAGGTCACCGGCCTCCGGCTCGGGCGCCACGTACGGGCCGTCGCCGCGCCGCAGGGTGCCCTTCGCGGCGTGCTCCGCCTCCAGCTCCTCGACCAGCTTCCCGATCGCGTGCGCGTGCCCCTCGCCCGCGTGCTGGGCGACCACGTACCCCTCCGGGTCGATCACCACCAGCGTCGGCCAGGCCCGCACCGCGTACTGCTTCCACGTCGCCAGCTCCGGATCGTCCAGCACCGGGTGGTGCACCTCGTACCGGGCCACCGCGTCCACCACGGCCCGGTGGTCGGCCTCGTGCACGAACTTCGGCGAGTGCACGCCGACGATCACCACGGTGTCCCGGTGCTTCTCCTCCAACTCCCGCAGCTCGTCCAGGACATGGAGACAGTTGATGCAGCAGAAGGTCCAGAAGTCCGCGATCACGATCTTGCCGCGGAAGTCCGCCAGCGACAGGTCCTTGCCGCCGGTGTTCAGCCATCCGCCCCTGCCGACCAGTTCAGGGGCCCGGACACGTGCACGAGAAGTCATGACCCCAGTCAACCCCATCGGTCTGTGCCACCATTCCCCACGGCACCACGACCAGGGGGAGGCACCGATGGGCGCGGACGGCGACGGCAGGCCGGGCGCGGACGCCGCGGCACGCGCGCAGGAGAGCCGGAGGCGGTACGCGCAGGCGCTGGAGGACGTCGTGCGGACCCTCCGGCTGAGGGTCAGGGTCGGGCCGCGATACGACCTGACCAAGGACCGCCGCGTCATCATCAAGCTGGCCGAGGCGTGCCGGGCGGGCATGGAACTGCCCGAGGAGGCCTTCGACGTCCTCGTCCGGGCAGCCGTCCACGAACCGGATCCGAGCTACGACCGCTACTTCCTCGAACCGGCGCTGAGCGCGTTCGGGGTGCGGCGGGTCCGCACCGCGCTGTTCGACTACCTACGGACCGGCACCGACGAGGAACGCGCGGGCGCCGCACGGGCCTGGTACTGGGCGGCGGGACCGGGCCGCTACCCCCGGGTCACGGCCGCGGACCCGGCCTCGGCCCGGCGGAAGGAGGAGGACGACGCCTCCCACCTGGACCGCGAGTGGGACGAACTCGCGCTGCGGGAGTTCGTGGGCAACCCGGACGTGGGCGTCCGCCGCTGCCTCGTCCCGGGACTGACCCTCAGCAAGTCCGCGTACCCGCCGGAACTGCACGGGCTCGTCGACGAGGCGATGGCGATCGCCCGCTCCCACCCCGACCGCTGGATCCGCCACCGGGTGGAGGGCATGACCACCGAGTGACGGCTCCTAGCCCGCCGCGCAGCTGCGGACCAGGGCGACGGCGTCGTCGAGGAGGGCGGTCTCCTCGGGGGTCGTGGTCGGGTCGGCGGTGCGGCGGGCGCAGGCCTCGGCGAGGTGGTGGTCGGCGAGCGGGGGGAGGCCGCGCAGCAGGGGGACGAGGATCGCGGGGGCGGCCTCCGCGCCGCCCGGGCGGCCGAGCAGGGCCTGCGCCAGGATGACGGCGCTCATCGCGTCGTCGAGGCCCGGCTCGCCCTCGGCGGCGGTCGACCAGTCGATGACGACCGGGCCGTGCGCGGTCAGCAGGACGTTGTCGGGGTGCAGGTCGAGGTGGAGCACCCGGTCGCCGGGGCGGGCGGCGGCGCGCGGCGGGATCTCGTGCAGGCGGCGCAGCAGCTCGGCGAGCAGCTCCCCGGCCGCGGCCGGGCTGATCGCGCCGGAGACCAGCGACTGCAGCATGGTCGGGCCGCCGAGGCGTTCCATGATCAGGTCGCCGGGCCGTTCGGCGGCCCACACCGCGGGCACCGGGTAGCCGTGCTCGGCGAGGTGCATCATCGTGTCGGCCTCGCCGCCGGCGCTCAGCCCGTCCCGGTAGCGGCGCAGGACCCGCCCGTCGCCCAGTGCCCAGACGTCCGCGGTGCGGCCGGCCGCGATCAGTTCGCCGATCTCCATGCGAGCAGAAGCTAGCGCCCCCGGCCGATCCCCGGGAGGGGAACCGGAGGATCGTTGTGCGTCCGAGCCGTACCGCCGGCCGGATCCGGGCGCCGCCGCGGAAAAACCACGCGAACGCCGGCCGGTCGGTGCGCCACACTGGCCCGATGAGCGCCCCTGCCCCCGAGGACGTCGTCGCCGTTCCGCCCGCCGTCGCCGAACTGGCCCGCGGGGTGCCGCCGGTGCCCGTGTGGCGCAACCAACTGGGCGGGACGACGTTCCGGCTGGAGGACGGCCGGGGGCGGCGGTTCGTGAAGTGGGCGCCGACCGGCAGCGGGGCGGACCTCGACGCGGAGGCCGAACGGCTGCGCTGGGCGGGCGCGTTCACCACCGTCCCCGAGGTGCTCGGGACGGGCGGCGACGACACCGGGCGCTGGCTGCTGACGGCGGGTCTGCCGGGCCGCTCCGCCGTCGACCCCGGGCTGCGGGAGACGCCGGCGGTCGCCGTCCGGGCGATCGGCGAGGGGCTGCGCGCCTTCCACGAGGCGCTGCCGGTCGCCGACTGCCCGTACCGGTGGTCCGCGCGGGAACGGGTCGGCCGCGCCGTCGCCCTGCGCCGCGACCCGGCGGACTGGCATCCGGACCACCGCCACCACGGCACCGCGGAGCGGGCCCTCGCGCTGCTCGCCGACCCGCCGCCGGTGGACGTCGAAGTGGTCTGCCACGGCGACGCCTGCGCCCCCAACACCCTGGTCGGCGACGACGGCCGCGCCTCCGGCCACGTCGACCTGGGCGCCCTCGGCACGGCCGACCGCTGGGCCGACCTCGCGGTGGCGGCCTGGAGCACGGTGTGGAACTACGGCCCCGGCTGGGAGCGTCCCCTGCTGGAGGCGTACGGGGTCGACGAGGACCGTGAACGTCTCGCGTACTACCGCCTGTTGTGGGACCTCACGTAGCGCCGGCTGGCACCATGTCGAAGGCCGCCCGACGGCGGGCCGGCAAGCAGACGAGGAGTCGGGTCATGGGTCGCAAGTTCGTGGTCAAGGAGCGCCTGTTCGCGGTCGGCGACGACTACTGGGTCGAGGACGAGCACGGCGAGAAGTGCTTCCTGGTGGACGGCAAGGTGCTGCGCATGCGCGACACCTTCGAACTCCAGGACGCCGACGGCAACACGGTCGCCACCATCCGGGAGAAGGTGCTGACCGTCCGCGACGCGATGAAGATCGAGAACGCCGACGGGGACGTGGTCGCCACCGTCCGCAAGAAGCTGTTCACCCCGTTCCACGACAAGTACCGCGTGGAGCTGGAGAACGGCGGCGAGTGGGAGATCCACGGCGACCTGATCGACAAGGAGTACACCGTCAAGAGCGACGGGCACCGGCTCGGCGAGGTCTCCCGCAAGTGGTTCAGCATCCGCGACGCCTACGGCGTGGAGGTCGAGGACGGCGCCGACGTCCCGCTGATGATCGCCGTCGCGGTCTGCCTGGACCGCCTGGTCGAGCACAACGACTGAGCGACGCCGCGGCACCGCCTCCCGCCCCGTGCGCTATGTTGTGCCGGTCCTGGGCACGGGGCAGGCAGGCGGACAGAGGGGGCGGCACCGGTGAGCGACATCCTTCACCAGCTGGGCTACGCGGCGGCCTACGGCGGCATCGGCCTGGTCCTGCTGCTGCTCGGCGTCGTCCTGGTGGACGCGCTGACGCCCGGCCGGCTGCGCCACCAGATCTGGATCGAGCGCAACCGCAACGCGGCCGTGGTGCTCAGCTCCGCGCTGCTGTCGGTCGGCGCGATCGTGTTCACCGCGGTGATCTCCACCTACCAGGAGTTCGGCAAGGGCCTGGCCGCCGCCGCCGTCTTCGGCCTGTTCGGCCTGCTGCTGATGGCGGTCTCGTTCTGGGTGCTCGACCTGGTCACGCCCGGCCGGCTGGGCGAGCTGCTGGTCGACCCCGAGCCGCACCCGGCGGTCTGGGTGACCGCCGCCACCAACCTGGCCGTCGCGGCGATCGTCTCCGCCGCCATCTACTGACGGGCCCTCGGCACCCGTCCCGTCAGCCCGCCGCCAGCCGCTCGGTCAGCCGGGCCTTC
Source organism: Kitasatospora sp. NPDC059646 (assembly GCF_042734615.1). NCBI lineage: Bacteria > Bacillati > Actinomycetota > Actinomycetes > Kitasatosporales > Streptomycetaceae > Kitasatospora > Kitasatospora sp. NPDC059646. The sequence goes on along the minus strand of NZ_JBHWDS010000022.1, from coordinate 79,715 downwards.
GCGGCGGGCCACTCGTCGGCCAGCATCGAGAAGTACACGGTGTCCCGCCAGCTGCCGTCCGGGCGCTGCTTGTTGCGCCGGAAGGTGCCCTCGTAGGTCGCGCCGAGCCGGCGGATCGCGTTCTGCGAGCGCTCGTTGCGGATGTCGGTGCGCCAGGTGACCCGGCCCATGCCGAGGTCCTCGAAGGCGTGGGTGAGCAGCAGCAGCTTCGCCTCGGTGTTCACCGCCGTCCGCCACGCGGAGCGCGCGTACCAGGTCCCGCCGATCTCCACCTGCTCCTCGGCCGCGCTGGCGTCGAAGTAGCAGGTCACGCCGATCGCCCGCCCGTCGGCCGACGAGATCACCGCGTACGGCTCGCAGAGCGGGTCGGCCAGCCGGTCGTCGATCGTCCGCGCCATGTCCTCCAGGGTGCGCGGCAGCGGCACCGGCACCCAGCGCCACAGCTCCTCGTCGCCGCCGCCGGCGGCGAACAGGTCGGGGACGTGGGCGCGGGTCAGCGGCTCCAGGCGGAGGTGGCGGCCGGTCAGGACAACGGGGGCGGGCAGTTTCGCGGTCATGCGCACACCGTAGGGCCAGCTTTGAACTAGGCGCAAGCGATATCTGCACTAGTACAAAAGCCCGGCCGCATGCGAAAGGCCCGGCACCCCCGTGGCAGGGGCGCCGGGCCTCGCGGAGTCCGTCCTACAGGAAGGAGTTGATCTCGATGGTCTCGGTCCGGCCGGGGCCGACGCCGATCGCCGAGATCGGGGCACCCGACATCTCCTCCAGCGCCTTCACGTACGCCTGCGCGTTCTTCGGCAGGTCACCGAAGGTCTTCGCCTTCGAGATGTCCTCGCTCCAGCCCGGCAGGTTCTCGTAGATCGGCTTCGCGTGGTGGAAGTCCGACTGGTTGTACGGGAGTTCCTCGACCCGCCGGCCGTCGATCTCGTACGCCACGCAGACCGGGATCTGCTCCCAGCCGGTCAGCACGTCCAGCTTGGTCAGGAAGAAGTCGGTCAGGCCGTTGACCCGGGTCGCGTAGCGGGCGATCACCGCGTCGAACCAGCCGCAGCGCCGGTCGCGGCCGGTGGTCACACCGCGCTCGCCGCCGATCCGCCGCAGCGCCTCGCCGTCCGCGTCCAGCAGCTCGGTCGGGAACGGGCCCGAGCCGACGCGGGTGGTGTAGGCCTTGAGGATGCCGATCACCCGGTCGATCTTGGTGGGGCCGATGCCGGAGCCGGTGCAGGCGCCGCCCGAGGTCGGGTTCGACGAGGTGACGAACGGGTACGTGCCGTGGTCCACGTCCAGCAGGGTGCCCTGGCCGCCCTCCAGCAGCACGACCTTGCCGGCCTTCAGCGCCTCGTCCAGGACGAGCGTGGTGTCCGCCAGGTACGGCTTGATCTTGTCGGCGTAGCCCAGGTACTCCTCGAGCACCAGGTCGGCCGGGATCGCGCGGCGGTTGTACAGCTTGACCAGCAGCTGGTTCTTGTCGTGCAGCGCCGCCTCGATCTTCTGGCGCAGGATCGACTCGTCGAACAGGTCCTGCACCCGGATGCCGACGCGGTTGATCTTGTCCGCGTAGGCCGGGCCGATGCCGCGGCCGGTGGTGCCGATCCGGCGCTTGCCGAGGAAGCGCTCGGTGACCTTGTCCAGCGTCCGGTGGTACGGGGTGATCAGGTGGGCGTTGCCCGAGATCAGCAGCTTGGACGTGTCGATGCCGCGGTCGTCCAGGCCCTGCAGCTCGGAGAGCAGCACGCCCGGGTCGATCACCACGCCGTTGCCGATCACCGGCACCACGTTCGGGCTGAGGATGCCGGAAGGCAGCAGGTGGAGGGCGTACTTCTGGTCGCCGATGACCACCGTGTGACCGGCGTTGTTGCCGCCCTGGTAGCGGACGACGTAGTCGACGGAGCCGCCGAGCAGGTCGGTGGCCTTCCCCTTGCCCTCGTCTCCCCACTGGGCACCAACGAGCACGAGTGCCGGCACAGGCGTACACCCCTTCCGGTTGGGGCATCCTGCGAAGACCGCAGTCTGCCCCGAGATGGACGAAGCCCCTGGCGCAATGGCGCAAGGGGCTCTTGCACCGAGAGATTACCTGAGGAAGGACCGGTCGTGTCGTCGCTGTCCACGCCCGTATCCCGCCCCCCGGACGCCGAGGGGGCCGGGCCGCTCCTGGTGTTGCTCGACCCGTCGGCCAGGGAGGCGGACGGCGAATCGGTGCGGATCGCCAAGGATGTCCTGTGCGGCGGCGCCGACGTGAAGGTCACCCTGCCGGAGAGCCCGTCCGAGCTCGACCGGGTGCTGGCGCACCGGGGGAAGCGCCGCGCCGTGGTGATCGGCTCGGACCAGGCGCTGCAGCGGGTGCTGCAGGCCCTGCACCGGCAGCGGGAGCTGGACACCGACCCGGTCGGCCTGGTCCCGGTCGGCGGTCCGGTGGCCACCGCCACCGCCCGGCTGCTCGGGGTGCCGCCGGAGCCGGTCGCCGCCGCCAGGACGGTCCTGGCGGGCAGTGCCCGCCGGCTCGGCATGCTGCTCGACGACGGCGGCGGCGTGGTGCTCTCCGAGGTGCGGTTCACCGGCCCCCGGCAGGGCCGAACGGGTGGCTGGCGTTCGCTATGGGCGAAACTGGCTGCGGCCGAGCAGGCGAGCCCCACCGGATCGGAGGAGCTGCGCATCGAGGCCGACGGCCGGCTGCTGGCCGACGTCCACCAGCGGGTGCGCCACCTGCGGGTCGCCATGGTCGACGGCGCCATGGAGCTCGTCCTCGACCTGGACGGCCGCCCGCAGCGCCACCGGGCCGGCCGGCTGACCGTGGCCGGGCGCGGCTTCGGCTACGAGGCCGACGGCTGCCCGGTCGGCCCGGTCCGCCACCGCACCTGGACGGTCCGCCCGGACTCCTGGCGGCTGCTGCTGCCCGCCGGGTGAGCAGGCTCACAACACGTGCGCGCCCGGCCCGGCCGTCCGGCGTGCGAAGGCCTGATGACAAGGGCGTGAAGGCGGTCGCCGGCCCGGGGAAAAGCTGGTAAGGGGCGAGGTCTACGCGCGTACCGCGGGCCTGCCATCAGGGCGTTCCCGCCAACTGCCCTAGACTCGGAGACGTGCCACGTGGTGACGGACGACTCAACCACGATCTTCTTCCCGGCGAGAAAGGCCCCCAGGACGCTTGCGGCGTCTTCGGTGTCTGGGCTCCCGGCGAGGAGGTCGCAAAGCTCACGTACTTCGGCCTCTATGCCCTGCAGCACCGCGGACAGGAATCCGCGGGCATCGCAGTGAGCAACGGCTCCCAGATTCTCGTCTTCAAGGACATGGGACTCGTCTCCCAGGTCTTCGACGAGACCTCCCTGGGGTCGCTGCACGGGCATATCGCCGTCGGACATGCCCGCTACTCGACCACCGGGTCCTCGGTCTGGGAGAACGCCCAGCCGACCTTCCGGGCGACCGCCAACGGTTCGCTGGCCCTCGGCCACAACGGAAACCTGGTCAACACCGCCGAACTCGCGGCGATGGTCGCCGACCTGCCCGGCGAGGAGCACGTCTCCCGCTCCGGGCGCACCGCGGCGACCAACGACACCGACCTGCTGACCGCCCTGCTGGCCGGCCACCCCGAGCTGACCATCGAGGAAGCCGCGCAGCAGGTGCTGCCGGGCGTCAAGGGCGCGTTCTCGCTGGTCTTCATGGACGAGCACACGCTCTACGCCGCCCGCGACCCGCAGGGCATCCGCCCGCTGGTGCTCGGCCGGATCGAGCGCGGCTGGGTGGTCGCCTCCGAAACCTCGGCCCTCGACATCGTCGGCGCCAGCTTCATCCGCGAGGTGGAGCCCGGCGAGCTGATCGCCATCGACGAGAACGGCATGCGCACCTCGCGCTTCGCCGAGGCCAAGCCCAAGGGCTGCGTCTTCGAGTACGTGTACCTGGCCCGCCCGGACACCACCATCGCCGGCCGCAACGTGCACCTCTCCCGGGTGGAGATGGGCCGCAAGCTGGCCGCCGAGGCGCCGGTCGAGGCCGACCTGGTGATAGCGACCCCCGAGTCCGGCACCCCCGCCGCGATCGGCTACGCCGAGGCCAGCGGCATCCCGTTCGGCGCCGGCCTGGTGAAGAACGCCTACGTGGGCCGCACCTTCATCCAGCCCAACCAGACCATCCGCCAGCTGGGCATCCGGCTCAAGCTGAACCCGCTGCGCGAGGTCATCCGGGGCAAGCGCCTGGTGGTCGTGGACGACTCCATCGTCCGCGGCAACACCCAGCGCGCCCTGGTGCGGATGCTCCGCGAGGCCGGGGCGGCCGAGGTCCACATCCGGATCTCCTCGCCGCCGGTGAAGTGGCCGTGCTTCTTCGGCATCGACTTCGCCACCCGCGCCGAGCTGATCGCCAACGGCCTGTCGGTCGACGAGATCGGCCGCTCGCTGGGCGCCGACTCGCTGGCCTACATCTCCATCGACGGGATGATCGAGGCCACCAAGCAGCCGAAGGACAAGCTCTGCCGGGCCTGCTTCGACGGCGAGTACCCGATGGAGCTGCCGGACCCGGCACTGCTCGGCAAGCTGCTGCTGGAGGCGGAGATCGCCGGCGGCCAGGCCAAGCAGCCGGTCCGCGGCGGCAAGCAGACCAGCGACCTCGACGGCGTGCAGTCGCTGCTGGGCGGCGCCGGCGCGGCGGACGCGCTGCGACGCCCGTAACCGTGCGCACCGCCCCCGGCACGGGCCGGGGGCGCCCCGCCCCGGCTCCGGCCGGGGGAGGCAGCACCACCACATCGAAAGGGCCACACCAGGTGACCAGCAACGAGACCGGGGCGACCTACGCCGCCGCGGGTGTCGACATCGAGGCCGGCGACCGTGCCGTCGAGCTGATGAAGCAGTGGGTGAAGAAGACCAACCGCCCCGAGGTGCTGGGCGGCCTGGGCGGCTTCGCCGGACTGTTCGACGCCTCCGCCTTCAAGCGCTACGAGCGCCCGCTGCTGGCCTCCGCCACCGACGGCGTGGGCACCAAGGTGGCCATCGCCCAGGCCATGGACAAGCACGACACCATCGGCCACGACCTGGTCGGCATGGTCGTCGACGACCTCGTGGTGTGCGGGGCCGAGCCGCTGTTCATGACCGACTACATCTGCGTCGGCAAGGTCGTCCCGGAGCGGGTCGCCGCCATCGTCAAGGGCATCGCCGAGGGCTGCACGCTGGCCGGCTGCTCGCTGATCGGCGGCGAGACCGCCGAGCACCCGGGCCTGCTCGGCCCCGACGAGTACGACGTGGCGGGCGCCGGCACCGGTGTGGTCGAGGCCGACGCGCTGCTCGGCGCGGACCGGGTCCGGGCCGGCGACGTGGTGATCGCGATGGCCGCGTCCGGCCTGCACTCCAACGGCTACTCGCTGGTCCGGCACGTGCTGCTGAACCAGGCCGGCTGGAAGCTCGACCGCCAGGTCGAGGAGTTCGGCCGCACCCTCGGCGAGGAGCTGCTGGAGCCGACCCGGATCTACACCCTGGACTGCCTGGCACTCACCCGCGCCACCGAGATCCACGCCTTCTCGCACGTCACCGGCGGCGGCCTGGCCGCCAACCTGGCCCGGGTCATCCCGGACCACCTGCACGCCCGCCTGGACCGCGGCACCTGGACCCCGCTGCCGGTGTTCCGGACCGTCGCCGAGGTCGGCGCGATGCAGACCCTGGAGATCGAGAAGACCCTCAACATGGGCGTCGGCATGGTCGCCGTCGTCCCGCCGGAGTCGGTCGACGTGGTGCTGTCGGTGCTGGAGGACCGCGGCGTCGAGGCGTGGCTGCTCGGCGACGTGGTCGACCGCGACGCGGAGCACGACGGCGGCGCGGCGCTGTACAACGCCTACGAGGCGTTCTGATCCACGGCACGCTGAAGGGCCCCGCCGCGGCGGGGCCTTTCCCGTGCCCACCGGCACTGCTCGCGGAACAGGTACGCCGAAAACCGGCCCGGCGCCCACGGGGAGCGCCCGGACCGGTCCGGTCGAAGAACGTTACGCGCGGCGACGAGCCGGAGGGGTGTCCTCGTCGTCGTCATCGTCGTCGTTGTACATGTCCGCGTACGCCGCGTAGGGGTCGTCCTCGTCGTCGTCCTCGATCGGCTCAGGCTCGATCGCGGTGGACGGAGATACACCCAGCTCGTGAGACAGACGGTTAGCGTCGAACCCGCCGCTGTTGTACTTCAGCTCGCGGGCGACCTTCGTCTGCTTGGCCTTGGCCCGGCCGCGCCCCATGGGTCGACCCCCTCAACGGTGGGGCTCACGGCCCCGAGTCTGACACGTGTTGATGATCAGGTCCGGCCTGCCCGAAGTGGGAAACCGTCCCTTGGAGCATTAACGGTACCTGTTTCCGCCGCCGGACGGTACGTCGCCCGTGTGACGTGGCGCGCACCCAAGCCCCCTCGAACCAGGTCCGCCCAGGTCAGAGGGGAATTTCGGGGCTTTTGCAGGCTGTCCGGCGCGGGGCCGGTTCCGTCGTTCCTGCAGAGATTATCCCCCGAAGGAGGCGCTGCATCGCCCGATCGGGGGACAGACTGAGAATCCGGTTCCACATCGTGATGCGCGGGGCCCGGCGGTGCCGGCCCCGCGCACCACGATCGGCGGCGTCAGCCCCGGCGGGCGGCCGGCAGCAGGACGGAGCGCAGCGCGCTGATCTCCCGCATGCGCTTCTCGGCGAGCCGGTCGGCGGCGACCGCCGGCGGGATGCCGTCCGCGGCGGCCCGGGTGAAGATCTCCAGCGTGGTGTCGAAGATCTTCGTGGCCTTGTTCTTGGCCCGGTCGAAGTTGAAGCCCTCGATCTCGTCGGCGACCTGGATCACGCCACCGGAGTTCACCAGGTAGTCGGGCGCGTACAGGATGCCGCGGTCGGCGAGGTCCTTCTCGACGCCCGGGTGGGCGAGCTGGTTGTTGGCCGCGCCGCAGACGATCGAGGTGCCGGCCGCGCCGAGCGCCCCCACCGTCTCGTCGGTGAGCGCGCCGCCGAGCGCGCACGGCGCGTACACGTCCAGGTCGGAGGCGAGCAGGGCGGCGGTGTCGGCCACCACCTCGACCCCGGGGTGGGCGGCCCGGACCCGGTTCACGGCGGCCTCGGAGACGTCCGTGACCACCACGGTGGCGCCGTCCGCGACCAGGTGGTCGACCAGGTAGTGGCCGACCTTGCCGACGCCCGCCACGCCGACCCGCTTGCCGCGCAGGGTGGGCTGGCCCCAGCGGGCCTGGGCGGAGGCGCGCATGCCCTGGAAGACGCCGAAGGAGGTGAGGACGGAGGAGTCGCCCGCGCCGCCCTGCTCGGGCGAGCGGCCGGTGACGAACTCGGTCTCCCGGGCGATCACGTCCATGTCCTGGACGTAGGTGCCGACGTCGCAGGCGGTGATGTAGCGGCCGCGCAGGGACTGCACGAAGCGCCCGTAGGCGCGCAGCATCGCCTCGTTCTTGACCTTGTTCGGGTCGCCGATGATCACGGCCTTGCCGCCGCCGAGGTCGAGCCCGGCGAGGGCGTTCTTGTAGCTCATTCCGCGGGAGAGGTTCAGCGCGTCGGTCAGCGCCTCCTCCTCGCTCGCGTACGCGAAGAACCGGGTGCCGCCGAGGGCCGGGCCGAGGGCGGTGGAGTGGATGGCGATGATCGCCTTGAGGCCGGTGGAACGGTCGTGGCAGAGCACGACCTGCTCGTGCCCGTCGCCCTCCTGGCCGGTGCCGAAGACTCGGCCCAGCACGCCTGGTGCGGGGTGCGTGGTGTGTACGTCGGTCACTGTGGTGACTCCAGCAATGAACGGCCCGCGACGGTGGTGCGGGCGACTGGTCGAAGCCTAGCTCTGGACCTGCCTTCGAATCTGCCCTCGGGCGGCCCCTGCGGAATAACGATCGAAGCCGTCTTCACGACACCCTGACGCGTCCCTGAGGCGCATGCGAACATGCGGAGCGTGACCGTGCCGCGCACCTCCGTGCTCCCTCCGTACACCGCCCAGTTGCGGGTCTACGAGCCGCTGGCCGCCTACCCCGAGCCCGACCGGGCCCGCTGGCAGGCCTACGCCGCCGCGAACGGCCCGGACGCCGACGGCCCGGGCCGGCCGGTGACCGGCGCCGCGCTCGCCGAGCAGCGCGCCGCCCTGGCCGCGGTGGCCGCCCTGACGCCCCGTCCGCTGCCCGACCAGGAGGACGGGCAGGCCTACGTGCGGGTGGCGGACGGCGTCACCTACATCTGTCCGTGGACGACCCGGCTGCGCGCCTGGCAGGCCCTGCAGGAGCTGCGCCGGACGCTGCCCGCGCACCTGGTCGACACCGTGCTGCCGCCCGCCCTGCGGGCCGCCGCCGAGGCCGACCGGGCGCAGTGGCAGCAGGACCACCCCGACGCCCGGCCGTGGATCCTGGCCAGCCGCTGGGAGGTGCCGCTGCACTGGTTCCTGGCCTTCGGCGAGGAGGACCGCCACCACCAGCCGGCCGGCGAGTACGGCTCCGCCGGGGACGGCGAACGGTCGGAGCCGGCCGCGCTGTTCTACCTGACGCCGATGGTGCAGGCCCGCCGCCGGATCGCCCGGGCCTACCGGGCGCTGCGCGAGCGGGCGGCGGGCGCGGCGCTCGCGGAGGGCGCGGAGGAGGTCGGGCGCTGGCTGGAGGAGTTCCACCCGCGCTCCCTGGTGGAGCTGGACTACGGCGGCCTGGTGCAGCTGCTCGGCCCGCGGGCGCTGGCCGAGGAGCGGTCGGTGGGTCAACTCGCGGACGGCCTGGCGGCCTTGCGGGCCGGGGAGGCGACGGCCGCGCTGCGCATGTACGAGGACCTGGCGGCGCGCTGGCGGCGGGTGCTGGCACTGCGGCACGCGTCCTGAGCGTGATCGGCCCGGGGACGGGGGAGGCTCAGAGGGGCTGAGGGGCCGTCAGAAAATGCCCCCTGGTCGAAAACCGGTGCGACGGGAGAGGATGGTCCATACCATTGGGACAGTTTTTGGGACCATGGTCCCGGATCGGGTCAATAGCCGAGGAACGTGACACTACTCACCGTTGACGCGAACTCAGACCTATGTGCCAAAATGGGACAACCAGCCCAAGCTCACTCAGGCGTGCCGCACCGTGACCGGACGTCACCACTGCGTGACTGTCCGCTATGGGGTGGTCCATGGCCATCCGTCGCCCTTGAACCCGTGAGGGGTCAATTTTGACGGTTTGGCCGATAGGGCTGGACGGATGGTGTAGTTGTAGACACCAGGACAAGCCGTTCGTCCTATAACCGACTCGGCCCGTCCGTGCCATTTCGGGCATCGCGGGTCAAGGTGCAGAATTTGAAGGATAGAACCGCCCTGGTTCGGTTCTCCCGAGGAGGCCGCTCATGACCGCTCGTACCCCTGACGCCGAGCCCCTGCTGACGCCGGCAGAGGTCGCCACCATGTTCCGCGTGGACCCGAAGACGGTGACCCGCTGGGCCAAGGCCGGCAAGCTCACGTCGATTCGGACCCTCGGCGGCCACCGCCGCTACCGCGAGGCGGAGGTGCGTGCCCTGCTGGCCGGTATTCCGGCCCAGCGCACCGAGGTCTGATTCCCCGTTCTTCCCCGGGTTGCGCCCCCGACTCCGCCGGGTCGGGACCGCGTCCGGCAGGTCCGAAGGGCCGCCTCCCCGACTCCGCCGGGTCGGGGGTGCGGCCCTTCGGCGTGTCCGGACCCGGAATGCGGGATTCCCGTGGGGCCGGTGGGAGAGGGGGGAATTTCAGGGAATGGCAGTACAATTTTACATATTAAATAAGGGTGCTTTGCCGGGATGCTCCGGAAGTGGTCTTCCGAAAGGGCGTCAGTGACGGTGATCACAGCACCGTTATCTTGTGCCCGCGCCGGAAAATGCGATAGGGCCCGGAACTCGAAGTTCCGGGCCCTGCGCTCCTGCGATCCCGACGGGACTTGAACCCGCGACCTCCACCTTGACAGGGTGGCGAGCTAACCAACTGCTCCACGGGACCAGTGATCTGATCCTTGCCCGCCTGCTCTCGCCTGCGAACAAGACAGATCGTACTGCATCGCGACCCCCCAGGTCGAACCGGCTCCGGACCGGCCTCAGAGGGTCGCCGCGGCGGCGTCCATCGCCTTCAGGATGCGCTTCTCCGAGACCGGACTCGGCGTGCCGAGACCCTGCGCGAAGAAGCTCACCCGCAGCTCCTCGATCATCCAGCGGACCGCCTCGACCTCCGGCGACGGCTCCCGGCCGGCCGGCACCTTCGCCAGCAGCTCGCCGTACGCCTGCTGCACCGCCTGCACCTTCTGCAGGTTCTGCAGGTCGCGCTGCGGGTGGTCGGGCAGCGCCTCCAGGCGGCGGTCCACCGCGATCAGATACCGCTTCAGGTCGCCCAGTCGCTGCCAGCCGGTGTCCGTGACGAAGCCCGGGTGCACCAGCGACGCCAGGTGCAGGCGGACGTCGTTCACGGCGGACAGCAGCACCGGACTGGAGACCGACTTCAGCCGGTTCGACGCCTTGTGGAAGGCGATCAGCGCCGCCGCCGTCTTCAGCGTGGTGTCCGCCGACAGCTCGTAGAGGTCCGCCCGGACCTTGTCGTACAGCGCCGTGAACGCCTCCGCGTCCCAGGCGACGCCGCCCGCCAGCGTCATCAGCCGGTCGGTGGCCGCCGCCACCACGTCCTCGAACAGCGCCGGGATCGAACCGTGCGGGTTGTAGGACAGCGCCAGCTTCGCCTGGTTGCCCAGCCGACCCTGGATCGACTTGGCGGGCGAGTTGATCTGCAGCATCAGCAGCCGGCGGGTGCCCGCCCACATGGCGCGCTGCTGGGCCTCCGGAGTGTCGAACAGCTTGATGCCGACCGTGGTGCCCTCGTCCACCAGCGCCGGGTAGGCACGCAGCGAATGGCCTCGGGTGCGCTGCTCGAAGGTCCGCTGCAGGACCGGCAGATCGGCCGGCCAGGCGGTCAGGCCGGTGCGTTCGATGCCGCGGCCGGACGCCGCGCTGGACAGCGTCGCGGACAGCTTCGGGCGAAGCCCCTGGCGCAGCTCCTCCAGGTCCTTGGACTCGGCGAGCTTCCGCTTGCCGTCCACCACCCGGAAGGTGACCTTCAGGTGGTCCGGGATCCGCTCCTCGTCCCACGCCTCCGGCGGGATCGGCAGGCCGGACATCCGGTGCAGCACCCGCTCCAGGGTCGGCAGCAGCGGTTCCTGGCGGTCCGTCAGCTCGCGCATCGCGGCCCGCGCGTAGTCCGGGGCGGGCACGAAGTTGCGGCGGATCGCCTTCGGCAGCGAACGGATCCAGGCCGTCACCAACTCCTCGCGCAGGCCCGGGATCTGCCAGTCGAAGCCGTCCGCGACCACCTGGTTGAGCACCGCGAGCGGGATGTGCACCGTCACGCCGTCCGCGTCGCTGCCCGGCTCGAACTGGTACGTCAGCGGGAAGCGGAGCTTGCCCTGCTGCCAGACGTCCGGGTAGTCGGCCTCGGTGACGCCGTCCGCGGAGTCGTTGATCAGCATCGACTTCTCGAAGTTGAGCAGGTCGGGCTGGTCGCGCCGGGTCTTCTTCCACCAGGCGTCGAAGTGCCGGGCGGAGACGACGTCCTCCGGCAGGCGGGCGTCGTAGAAGTCGAACAGGGTCTGGTCGTCCACCAGGATGTCGCGGCGGCGGGCCCGGTTCTCCAGCTCCTCGACCTCGTCGAGCAGCTTGCGGTTCTCCGCGAAGAACCGGTGGTGGGTCTCCCAGTCGCCCTCCACCAGGGCGGAGCGGATGAACAGCTCCCGGCACAGCTCGGGCTCGATCCGGCCGTAGTTGACCTTGCGCTGGGCGACGATCGGCAGGCCGTACAGCGTCACCTTCTCGTAGGCCAGCACCGCGCCGGCCTTCTTCTCCCAGTGCGGCTCGCTGTAGGTGCGCTTGATCAGGTGCGGGGCGAGCGGCTCCACCCACTCCGGCTCGATCTTCGCGTTGATCCGGGCCCACAGCCGGGAGGTCTCCACCAGCTCGGCCGACATCACCCAGCGCGGCGGCTTCTTGAACAGGCCCGAGCCCGGGAACACCGCGAACCGGGCGCCGCGCGCGCCGGCGTACTCACGCTTCTCCACGTCGAACAGGCCCAGGTGGGAGAGCAGGCCCGACAGCAGCGCCTGGTGGATGCGGTCCGCGTCCGGCTCGGCGTCGTCGTGCGGCTCGTCGATCGTCACGCCGAGCTGCTTGGCGATGGTGCGCAGCTGGACGTAGACGTCCTGCCACTCCCGTATCCGCAGGTAGTTGAGGAACTCGGACTTGCACATCCGGCGGAACGCCGACGAGGACAGCTCCTTCTGCTGCTCCCTGACGTACCGCCACATCGCCAGGTAGGACAGGAAGTCGGAGGTCTCCGAGTGGAAGCGGCGGTGCCGCTCGTCGGCGGCCTGGCGCTTCTCCGCGGGGCGCTCGCGCGGGTCCTGGATGGACAGCGCGGCGGCGATCACCATCACGTCGCGGACGCAGCCGAGGCGGTCGGCCTCCAGCACCATGCGGGCCATCCGCGGGTCGACCGGGAGCTGGGCGAGCTTGCGGCCCAGCGGGGTCAGCCGCTTGCGGTGGTCCTTCTCGGCCGGGTCGAGCGCGCCCAGCTCGTGCAGCAGGTTGACGCCGTCCTTGATGTTGCGGGAGTCCGGCGGGTCGAGGAACGGGAACGCGGCGATGTCGCCCAGGCCCGCCGCGGTCATCTGCAGGATGACCGAGGCCAGGTTGGTGCGGAGGATCTCCGCGTCGGTGAACTCGGGGCGGGAGAGGAAGTCCTCCTCCGAGTACAGCCGGATGCAGATGCCGTCCGAGGTGCGGCCGCAGCGGCCCTTGCGCTGGTTGGCGCTGGCCTGGCTGATCGCCTCGATCGGCAGGCGCTGGACCTTGGTGCGGTGGCTGTAGCGGGAGATCCGGGCGGTGCCCGGGTCGATCACGTACTTGATGCCGGGGACGGTCAGCGAGGTCTCGGCGACGTTGGTGGCCAGCACCACGCGGCGCTGCGAGGAGCGCTGGAAGACCCGGTGCTGCTCGGCGGAGGAGAGCCGGGCGTACAGCGGCAGGATCTCGGTGGACTTCAGTTTCAGCTTGGTCAGCGCGTCGGCGGTGTCGCGGATCTCCCGCTCGCCGGAGAGGAACACCAGGATGTCGCCGGGGCCCTCGGCCTGGAGCTCCTCGACGGCGTCGCAGATGCCCTGGATCTGGTCGCGGTCGCGGTCCGCCGCTTCGTCGTCGCCGTCCGCGTCGTCGTCCTCGGCGAGCGGCCGGTACCGGACCTCGACCGGATAGGTGCGGCCGGAGACCTCGATGATCGGGGCGCCGTCGAAGTGCTCGGCGAAGCGCTCCGGGTCGATGGTGGCCGAGGTGATGATCACCTTGAGGTCGGGGCGGCGGGGCAGCAGCTGCTTGAGGTAGCCGAGCAGGAAGTCGATGTTCAGGCTGCGCTCGTGCGCTTCGTCGATGATCAGGGTGTCGTACTGGTGGAGGTCCCGGTCGGTCTGGATCTCGGCCAGCAGGATGCCGTCCGTCATCAGCTTCACCAGGGTGTCCTGGCCGGCCTGGTCGGTGAACCGGACCTTCCAGCCGACGGCCTCGCCGAGCGGGGTGTCCAGCTCCTCGGCGACGCGCTCGGCGACCGTGCGGGCGGCGATCCGGCGGGGCTGGGTGTGGCCGATCAGACCGCGGACGCCGCGGCCCAGCTCCAGGCAGATCTTCGGGATCTGGGTGGTCTTGCCGGAACCGGTCTCGCCCGCCACGATCACCACCTGGTGGTCGCGGACGGCCGCCAGGATCTCGTCCTTCTTCTGCGCGACCGGCAGTTCCTGCGGGTAGCGGATCTCGGGAACGGCCGCCCGGCGGTCGGTCACCCGCAGTTCGGAGCGGTCGAAGTCGGCGGCCAGTTCGGCCAGGATCTTCTGCCGGGCCTCGGCCGACCGGACCTTGCGGGTGCCCTCCAGTCGGCGGCCCAGGCGCTGCGCGTCGCGCAGCATCAGGCCGGGCAGCCGGGCGGCCAGCTCCGCGAGCGTGGGGGCGGGCTGCGGGGCTACGGGAGAACTCACTGCGGGCATCCCTCTAGGTTGCATAAAGGCGGGGCCGGGGCGCACCTCGGTTTTTGTTGCGGGCTTCCAGTGTCACAGGCGCGGCGGGCGGACCGCGAACAGCCGCCCGGACGGTCAACAGAAGGTATTGACGGGCACCCGCCCGTTTCGCTCGAACGCCGTACTGACTAGCCTGGGGGGAACGCTTTAACGGGGAACAGGGGGAGTTCTGATGGGTCTTCTGGACGGCGTGGGACACCTGATCAGCGACGTCGGTCACGTGGTCGGCGACGTGGTCGAGGTCGGCAAGGACATCGTCATGGCGCCCGCCGAGATCGCGCACTGGGCGCTCAGCAAGATGTTCGGGGACGCCGACGCCGAGCTGAACAAGATCGCGCAGGAGCTGGCCGAGATGGCCAAGCAGGTCGAGCAGCTGGGCGGCGAGGTGAACTCGGTCCTGTCGAACATGTCCTGGCACGGTGCGGCGGCGGACGCGTTCACCGCGCACGCGCAGGGCCGGGTGCGGGAGCTGAACGGGGTCGCGGACGAGCTCGGTCAGCTCGGCGACTCGGTGAAGCGCCTCGCCAACGTCCTGTGACCGGGGGCCGGACGGTGAAGAGCGTGCCGGGCCCGGCCGCGGGCGGAGAACGAGGGGGCGTCCTTCGATGACGGGGAACCAGTTCGGCTTCCATCCGGAAGAACTGCTGAAGATCCAGCGCGACTTCGAGCAGATCAACCAGCGCATGGAAGAGATGACCAGGCAGGTAGGGCACATCAAGGCGACGGTGGCCAAGGCCGCCGCCACCGACGTGTTCTCCGGCTCGATCCTCGGGATCGTCGGGGCCGGCGCGGTGCTGGCGGAGGTCCACCGGGACGTCTCCGAGATCAGCCAGCGCGCCGAGGCGCTGATGAAGACCAAGGAGAAGCTCACCCAGGAGCTCGGCCAGGACGCGGCCAAGATCAAGCAGGTCATCGCGCGGTACGCGGCGGCGGAGAAGAAGGTCGCCGAGGAGCTGAACAAGCCCAAGGGCGAGGGCAAGCCGCAGCCGAAGTCGCCGCACACCGGGATCGACAGCACCGGCGGTGGCGGTGGCAGCGGCAGTGGCAGCGGTTCGGGCGGTGGCGGAAGTCACACCCCGCAGCCGAAGTCCCCGCACACCGGCACCGACAGCACCGGCGGCGGTGGCGACGGCGGCACCGGCACGCCGTCGGGCGGGCCCGGCGGCAAGCACGACGGGCCGAAGCTCAAGGACCACTCGACCGGCGACTGGAAGACCAAGATCATCAACGGTAGTGGCTGGGACTCCTGGTCCGACCACCGCCACAAGCGCAACGGCGAAGGCCTCGGCGTGAAGGCACGGCCCAAGCTGGAAGGGCTGTCGCCGGAGCGCAGGGCCATGGTCGAACGCGCCCTGGAGCGCGCCGAGCACAAGCTCGGCTACAGCCAGGGCGCCGTCACCAACGGCTACCGGGTCGACTGCTCGGGCCTGGTGTCCTGCGCCTGGGGCCTGCCCGGCCCCGGCCTGAACACCATCGGCCTGATGAAGGGCAGCGTGTCGCACCACATCGGCAAGGGCGACCTGCAGCCGGGCGACGCGCTGATCTCCAACGACCACACGGTGCTGTTCGCGGGCTGGGCGGACGCCGCCCACACCCGCTACATCGGCATCGAGGACAGCGGCGACGCGGGCATGGTCTCCCGGGAGATCCCCTACCCGTACTTCCACGGCGGCTCCGCCTACCAGCCGTACCGCCGCAACGGCATCGACTGACGCCCACTCACCGCAACGGGCCCGGCCGGGGGTTGAGCACCCCCGGCCGGGCCCTTCGCCGTTCACCGGTGCGGTATTGAAATAGTCTTGGGACGACCGGCCAGGGGGGCCGTGGGTCGACGAGGGGGGCGAAACACGATGGCAGGCAACCAGTTCGGCTTCCATCCGGAAGAACTGCTGAAGATCCAGCGCGACTTCGCGCAGATCAACCAGCGGATGGAGGAGATGACCAAGCAGGCCGCGCACATCAAGGAGACGGTCGCGAAGGCGGCGGCCACCGATGTGTTCTCCGGCGCGATCCTCGGGATCGTCGGGGCCGGCGCGGTGCTGGCGCAGGTCCACCGGGACGTCGCCGACATCAGCAGCCGGGCGGACGCGCTGATGAAGACCAAGGAGAAGCTCACCCAGGAGCTCGGCCAGGACGCGGCGAAGATCAAGCAGCTCATCGAGCGGTACGCCGCGGTGGACAAGCAGATCGCCGACGACATGAACAAGCCCAAGGGCGAGGACAAGCCGCAGCCCAAGTCGCCGAGCACCGGCATCGACGGAGTCGGCGGCCACGGCGGCGGTGGCAGCGGCAGTGGTGGTGGCAGCGGCTCGGGCGGCGGCGGGAGCCACGCGCCGCAGCCGTCCTCGCCGAACACCGGCGGCAGCGACACCAGCGGCAGTGACGGCTCCGGGATCTCCACCCGGCCGGGCGGCCTGCACGACGGCCCGAAGATCAAGGACCGCTCCAGCGGCGACTGGAAGACCACGCTCATCAACGGCCGCAGCTGGGACGCCTGGGCGCACGGTCGGCCGCACCCCACCAACGGCCACGGCGTCGGCGTGGTGGACCGGCCGAACCTGGACGGTGTCTCCGACGAGCGCCGGGCGATGGTCGAACGGGCGATGGAGCGGGTCGAGCGCAAGCTCGGCTACAGCCAGGGCGCCGTCACCAACGGCTACCGGGTCGACTGCTCCGGCTTCGTCTCCGCGGCCTGGGGCCTGTCCACCGCGGGCGGCGGCACCTCCACCGGTCCGCTGATCAGCGAGAGCGCGGGCATCGCGCACCACATCAGCAAGAGCGACCTGATGCCCGGCGACGCCCTGGTCATCCACCACGAGGGCGGCGACAACAACCAGCACGTGGTGCTGTTCGGCGGCTGGGCGGACGCCGCCCACACCAAGGCGATCATCCTGGAGGACTCCGGCAGCAACGGCTGCATCTCGCACGAGGTGCCGATGTCGAAGCTGTCCGGCTACACCGCGATCCGCAAGAACGGCATGTGACCGGGTGGGCGGTCCCCCGGCCCGGCCGCCGGGGGACCGCCCGTCGCCGGGACCGCTCCCGCCGCCGGTACCGCCCCCCGCCGGGCGGTCCGTCGCCGGGTGGGCCTTGGCCTCCGCCTTGACCTCAAGCGCGCTTGAGGTCCTACCGTCGGGACGAGAGAGGTCACCCCGCCCCGGAACGAGAGGCAGTGCACCATGCCCGTCGAGCTCAACCACACCATCGTGGCCGCCACGGACCGGCAGGCCACCGCCGCCTTCCTCACCGAACTGCTCGGCCTGCCCGAAGCCGAAGTCCACGAGCCGTTCCTCGCCGTGCAGTTGGGAAACCGGGTGACGCTCGACGTGATGACCGCGACCGGCCCGATCACCCCGCAGCACTACGCCTTCCTGGTCTCCGAGGACGAGTTCGACGCCGTCCTCGCCCGCATCACCACCCGCGGACTGCCCTACTGGGCCGACCCGTTTTCCCGGCAGCCCGGCCGGATCAACCACTGGAACGGCGGCCGCGGCGTCTACGTCAAGGACCCGGACGGGCACAGCATCGAGGCGCTCACCAGGCCCTGAGCGCTGCCGCCGGTTCGCTCCGCGCCCCGGTTAGGGTGGAGCGATGAACGAGCAGCAGCGGCCGGACTTCGAAGCGGACCCGGGCAACGTCCACCCGGTGGCCAGGGTGGTTCTCGGAGTGGCCGGAGTCACGCTGATCGGCATCGGCGTGGTGCTGCTGGTGCTGCCCGGACCGGGCATGCTGCTCCTGCTGGCCGGAATGGTGCTGCTGGCCCGGGCGATCCCCGCGTTCTCCCGCTTCGTCGAACCGGTCCGGCTCAAGGCGATGCAGGGTGCGGAGGCGAGCGTCGCCTCCCGCTGGCGGATCGCCGGCTCGGTGCTCGCAGGGCTCGGACTGATCGGCGCGGGCGTCGTCGCCGTCCTGGTGCCCAGCCTGCCGCTGGCGGGCTGGGCGACCGGGCTCAGCCTGGTGCTGTCCGGCCTGATCCTGTTCGCCCTGCTGATCTGGAGCCACCGCCGGGTGCACGGCGGCCGCTGAGCCCGCGCCCCGCGCACGGCGGGCGCCGGATTCGCGCCCCGCGCACGGCGGACGCCGGGCCACGCCCCCGCGCCCGGCCTGACGTGCCGTCAGCGGGCCAGCCGGAACGCGGTGGCGGCGGCCGCCCGCAACGGCCAGGCGGGCCGGGGGACGTCGAAGGCGGCCCGCAGCGGGGCGTCCAGCAGGGCCGTGGCGAACGCCGGGGCGTGCCGGGCCAGCGGGCCGGGCAGGCGGGCCGCGAACAGGCCGGAGACGGCCCCCCACAGGGCCTGACCGGCCGGGCTCGGGGCGAACCGGGCGGCCTCGAACTCCCGCATCCAGGCAGCGACCGCGTCCAGTCCCGGACCGGGCAGCGCCGGCAGCTCCAGGGCGGCTGCCAGGGAAGCCTGGAAGGCGAACGCGGCAGCCCGCTCGGCGGGCGACACCCCGCCGTTGCGGGCGGTGAACTCCACCGGGCAGACGGTGAAGCAGGCCAGCACATAGCGCATCAAGTCCGCGTCCACGCCTGGCAGTCGGTGCAGCGCGGCGAGCTCGGCGACGATCGCCCGGCCCGCCTCGCTGTCCACCCCGTGCCCGATCAGGGCGAACATCATCGCGCCGGTGGCCTTGGCCCGGGCCTTCGGCGCGGACGCCAGCTTCCCGGTGCCGGCCAGCACCTCGGCGATCTCCGGGACGGCGAAGGTGCGCACGAACCCGAGCGTCAGCCCGACCCGGGACCGCTGCGGGGCCCGCTGCAGCACCAGCGCGGCGAACGCGTCCCGGGGCGGCCCCCCGGTCACGACTGCTCGGCCAAGGCCCGCTCCAGCAACGGCGAGTGCAGGAACGACGCGACCAGCACCAGGTGCGCGCGCTCCTCGGCCGGGTCGGTGTCCAGGCCGGGCAGCACCGGCTGCTTCTCGCGCGGCCGCGGCACCGCCCCCGCCGCCAGCCCGTCGACCGCGGAGCGCAGCGCGGCGGCGACCACCAGCGCGTCCCGTTCGCCCGGGCCCAGCGCGGCCCGCTGCGCGAACCGCTCCGCGCGGCCGACCGCGGCCGGGTCGATCCACGGACGGAGCGTCAGCTGGCCGTCCCGGATCTCCAGTCCGCGCCGGGTGGTGCGCCACTCCAGGTCGCGCAGTGCGGCCCGCTCGCGCCAGGCGGGGGACGGCGGTCCCTCCAGGGCGAGCCGCCGGTCCGCCCGGTACACCAGGTCCCACAGCGGTCGCAGCGCGCGGAAGTCGCTGCGGCGGCGGGTCCAGGCGGCGACCGCCGGGCCGGCGAAGCCGAGGGTGATGCCGACCGCGCCGAGCGCGGCGAACGCCGGGCCGAGCGCGGTGCTCAGCCACTCGGCGCCGCCGACGCCGACGTACGCCAGCGCGATCGCGGCCAGCTTGCACACCACGTAGCCGCAGGCGGTGAGCGCCCCGGCGGCCAGCAGCCGGATGCCGCGGCGCAGCCAGCCCGCCGGGAGCCGGGCGGCGTGCCCGAGGCAGACCCGGCCGATGTCGATCAGCGCGTAGGCGAAGAGGCCCTGATAGAGCATCAGGAACAGCGCGGTGGCGGCCCGCGGCGCGAACGTGGTGTCGAAGGTGAGCGGCGTCTCCGGCCGGTACGGGCCGCCGGCCAGGAACAGCGCCGCCAGCACCGGCACCAGCGCGACGAACACCGCGGTGCGGCGGCGCACCCGCTGCCGCAGCCGGTCGTCCAGCGGCGCCCACTTCTCGGCGCCGACCCGCTCCTCCGGCGGCGTCCAGACCAGCGCGAGCACCACCGCGGCGGCGGAGAACCCGACGATGCCCAGGTAGACGAAGAGGGTGGCCAGGTTGCCGACACCGGTGAGGTGACCGATCGCCCGGTACACCAGCGGCGCGGCCAGCAGGAACGCGGTGGACGGCGAGGCGATCGCCAGCGCGACCACCAGCAGGCCGAACGACGGGTCGCGCCGCCAGGCCCGCAGCTTCAGCCCGGCGACCACCCAGGCGGCGCTGCCGATACCCAAGTAGACCAGGTTGTACGGCAGTTCAGACATGCTGTCCCTTGCGGTGCTCCAGCGCGGGGGCGAGCTGCGAGGTGGTGCCGGCGCCCGGGGCGAGCACCAGGATGCGCATCAGCTCGGCGCCCAGCACCTCCGCCTCCTCCTCGGCGACGTCGTCGTAGTGCGAGCGGCCCAGCACCAGGCGGAGCATCTCCGGGTCGATCGTGGGCAGTTCGACCAGCGAGGGGTCCTCGTCCGGCGGCGCCGGCTCGCTCAGGTGCCCGCACAGCAGGTGCGCCAGCTCGTGGCAGACGATGTGCGCGCGGTGCAGCCCGGAGGTCTCCTGCTCGACGTGGATCACGTCCTCGGCGGGCAGCCGCTCCACGAAGCCGGACGGTTCGCCGACCCGCATCCGGCGCGGGGCGATCCGGATCGGCCGGTCCAGGTGCGCGGAGACCGCCCCGCACAGCTCCTCCACCGTGCTCAGCGGCGGCAGGCGCAGCTCGCGCGCGACCGCCCGCATCCGGCGGCGGGTCCGACCGAGCCCGCTTCCCACACCCCGCACGTCGACCCCCTCCGGAAGCCGCCAGTGTCCCAGCGGCACCTGTTGGCGCTCCGTCACGTCACCGGGCCGGCCTCGTCCGGCTGGCCGGCGGGCAGGCCGACCGCCCGCCGCAACTGCTCCACAATAGTGAGTGCGGCGTCCTGCATCTCGGGCGGCAGCCCGGCCGCCCGCATGGCGATCCGCTCCACCCGGGCGTCGCGCAGCGCCTCGATCTTGCGCAGGTCGCGCTCGACCGCGCAGGCGGTCTCCGAGTCGGAGAAGTAGTCCAGCGGGACACCGAAGAACTTGGCGATCCGGACGGCGTTCTCCAGGCTCGGCTTCTGGGTGCCCTTGCGCAGGTTGCCGATGTACGTGCCGCTCAGCCCGGTGCCTTCGGCGATCTCGGAGTCCCGCCAGGGCCGGCCGAGGTCCTTCGGGTAGATCACCGCTATCAGGCGCCGGAAACGACTGGCGAAGTCCGGTGCTTCGGCGCGGGAAGAGTCCGTGGGCATGTGCCGGATCATAGATGGTCCTTACCCCCGGGCGTATCCCTCGATCGCCCTGTTCTGCACGATCGTTGGGGAATTCGTGCCGAAATCGTGGGGGCAGGCCACTGGTCGCGCCCGCCCGTCACTCTCGAATCCACGATAGTTGACACACCGTGGCCGAGGTCGGCAGGATCGGCACCCTGATGCTCGGGCGCCGTTGCCCCACGGGGGTGGGCAGCGGCGCTCGTTCACTCGCGTGGGCGGCCGCAGTGCGGGGCCCTGCTGGAGCGCGGGGCCTTGCCGCGTCCCCGTGCCGTGCCGCTGTGCGGGGGCCGTGCCGCAGCGTGGGGCCTTCTCGGAGCGCGGTGCCTTCCGGGGCGGCGGCCGCAGCGCTCGTTCCTTCCGTCCTGTGCGCCGGGCGCGCGGAACCCCGGTGCGCACTCCCCCACGAAGCGGACGTCGCCGCCGCGCTGCCGGGGCGTCACCTTCCGTTTCCGGACCGGCCGTTCCGCGTCGATAGCTTTCCCGCGACCTCGCCAGGCGCCCGTCCGCCAGCACCACTCGGGCGCGCCCCGCCCGAAAGGCCGCGCAGCCGATGGCCCCCCGCCTCTCCGTCGTCGTCCCGGTGTACAACGTCGAGCGGTACCTCGCCGAATGCCTGGACTCGATCGCCGCCCAGAGCTTCACCGACTTCGAATGCGTCCTGGTGGACGACGGCTCCACCGACACCAGCGCCGACATCGCCGAGCAGTACACCGCACGCGACCCGCGCTTCCGCCTGGTCCGCCAGCCCAACCGCGGCCTCGGCGCCGCCCGCAACACCGGCGTGCGCCACCTCGCCGACGACACCGAGTACCTCGCCTTCGTCGACAGCGACGACACCCTCCCCCCGCACGCCTACCGGCTGATGATCTCCACCCTGGACGGGACCGGCTCCGACTTCGCCGCCGGCAACGCCCTCCGGCTGCGCACCACCGGACTCGAACCCTCGCACGCCCACCGCCGGCCGTTCGCCGAGACCCGGCTGCGCACCCACGTCTCCGAACTCCCCGCCCTGGTCACCGACCGCACCGCCTGGAACAAGGTCTACCGCCGCAGCTTCTGGGCCACGGCCGGCCTCGAGTACCCCGAAGGCATGCTCTACGAGGACGCGCCGGTCAGCGTCCCGCACCACTTCCTCGCCGAACACGTCGACGTGCTGTCCGAACCCGTCTACCACTGGCGGATCCGCGAGGACGGCGAACGGTCCATCACCCAGCGCCGCACCGACCCGCGCGGCCTGGCCGACCGGGTCCGCTCCATCGAACTCGTCCGCGGCTGGCTGCTCGACCAGCCCGACCCGGTCTTCCGCGAACACCTGCGGGCCTACGACCACAACACCCTGGTCGAGGAGATCCCGATGTTCTTCTGGACCGTCTCCGACGGCGACCGCGACTACCGCCACGCCTACCACCGGCACGTCACCCGCCTGCTCAGCGCCATCGGCCCCGACCGCCTGGCCACCCTCCCGCCGGTCCTCCGCCTCAAGTACCGCCTCACCGTCGCCGGCCGCCTCCACGCCCTCTCCACCGTCCAACGCGCCCACCGCCGCATCCGCACCACCCGCAAGGCCCTGCGCCGCACCCCGTAGACACAGAGAAGCCCCCGAGCGCTTCGCGCTCGAGGGCTTCCTCACTGCTGTGGCCAGGGCCGGGGTCGAACCGGCGACCTTCCGCCTTTCAGGCCAAGCCGTGGTGTCGAGATGCCCCATTTTGAGTGATTCTGCCATCCGTGGAAGGCTGCCGTCGGACGCCATCGTTCGGGCCGGTTGGGCCGTGCGACGGGTGAGGTTGCCTCTACGAGTCCTTCTGCGAAAACAGCCAGGTCTCAAAGCCGGACAGGAACTCACCCATCGCCCCGAGCGATGAGGGGTCCGCCTCCAGGAGTCTGATGCGGTCGAGGGTGGAGGTCGACGACCGGGACTTGGCCGCGTACCTGGCCATCCAGGCGTTCATCGAGATCCGATCCCTGGCCGGCCGCGCTCGGCGGTCGCCGGAGGAGGTCCCGTCCGCCGAGTCCCCTGAACGGGTACGCCCGGCTGCGGGTGATCTTGTGGACTTTCTGATCATTGCTGTGACAGCTCGGGATCACGGTGGCCGGTGAGCGATGGCCCGGCGACGAGTTCGGATCGGACCAGTTCGAGCAGGCGCCCCATCCAGTTCCGCCCCCGGCTGTCGGGGGCGTCCCGCCAGAAGGGGGAGTCCGAGAAGCCGGTGTAACTGATCCTCGCGTCTGCGGTGGAGCGAAGGACGTCGGCGAGCTCGGGGTGCTGGGTGAACTTCGCGCGCAGCAGTCCGGCCATGACCGCGAGCCGCAGGGTGGGCCAATCTGCCCGCTGGGCCGCCCGGCCACCCAGGTCGTGTGCTTCCCGACCGGACGGCGCCTCCCGGATCCGCAGACGATCGGTGTCGTCGGCTGCCGACAGGGCCCAGTAGCCGTGGAGTACAGAGGGGTAGGTCTCGCCGGCGAAGACGACCTGTACGGGGTAGTCGTTGCGCAGCACGAACAGGTCCAGCACCTCGGGCCAGCCCTGCGGATAGATCGTCTGGTGGGAGATCACGGCTGCTCGGCCGGGCCCGGTCGGATCATCGGCGTATTGGACAGCGCGCCGGTCTTCTTCGCGGGCGACACCGTCGTAAACGCGGTGGAAGTAGTCCAGCACTTCCCGGTGCATGGCCGCCGTCACCACCGGACCGTCGCCGTCCACGGCCTCACCCACGTCGGTGAGCAGGATCCGCAGGGGGCGGTCCTGGCGGTCCATGTCGCCGAGGATGTAGATCCTGCGGTGCGGCGGGACGGCCAGGTAGGCATCCCGCAGCAGTCCGCGGTTCGGCTCGCCGGGTTCCTGCTGGTAGCGCTGGATCGCCTCCCAGCAACGCTGAACGGCGGTTGGTCGGCCGTTGAGCTCCTCGATCTTGTCGGCGACCTCGCTCAGGAAGCCCTCCGGGGTCAACGGTTCACCGCGGCGGGAGCGCCACTTCGAGGGGTCGTCAGGAAGAGCGGGAGCACCGGGCCGTGTCACGGAGATTCGGCCCGAGGCCAGGAGCTTCTCCAGGCCGGCCAGGTCAGTCCGGTCCTGACACCTGACGGCGCCGTCCGCGAAGACGATCAGGTCGTCGACGTAGTACTCGGCATCCCATCGACTGCGCTGCCAGACGTGGCACCAGGCCCCGTCGATTCTCTCCCCGTCCACCGTTCGATACGTCGGCCCCCGCCACGTCATGGGTGCACGCTACTCGGTAGGGCCGTCTTGGTACTCACCGACCGCAAGCTTGGCTGGTTGCCATGGCCAGCCAGTCCAGGTACCACTCGCCGAAGCTGACGCGGTGACCGGCGGCGGAGAGCGGTTGGAGGAGGCCGTCGCAGGCCCGCAAGTCCTCCCAGAGGGTCCCACGTTCGGGCCCGGTCACGACGAGCCAGGTGTAGTAGCCGCATCCCTCATGGCTGAGGCATATCGCCCCGGCGGTCATCTCGTCGTTGAGCTCCTCCCACTCGTCGTCCCAGGCGCGGTACGCCGTGAGGTAGGACTGCTCGTCAGAGAAGCTGTCCTTGACGGGTTCGCGAGCGTCGAGTTCCTCCGACCAGCGGGCCCGCTCCTCCACGGAAGGGAACGGCTTGCCCAGGAGCGCATTGTCGCTTCGGACCTTGCCGTGCTTCGACCAGTGCCAGCCCTGCCCGTCCCGCCGCAGCGGGAAGAGCCCGTAGAAGGGGCCGGCCCCGCCCGCGCCCACTTTGAGGAGGAAGGTGCGGTAGTCGGACGGAAGGATGACGCCAAGCTGCTCCTCGACTTCTGTCAGCTCGGCCTCACTGAGCGACGGCTCCAGTAGGAAGTCATGCCCGGAGCCCTGCCAACGAGCCCCGAAGACCTTTTCCGCGAACGGGGCGTCCCGCAGGGCCGCTACCCGCTCACGAACTCCCGACCAGTCCACTCCTGAGCCGGAGGCCGCGAGCGCCTGCTCATCGCTTGTCATGCTCTTTTTTCCTCGTGATCTTTTGCCGAGTCAGGGCCGATCTGCCGAACTCCCGTACAGGCCACCAGCGAACCGCCGTCAGCGGCGAGCAAGACCACGAAGTGCCACGAGCCGTCCGGACTGTCGACGGACCCCAGCCGTACCGGCCGGTCACCGTAGTTGCTCAGGGCCGCCACGCTTTCCGACAGCCCGATGGTCTTGATGTCCTTGGCCCGTGTGAGCTTGAGCCGGACGGCGTAGGTGCCAGCCAGCGCCTCTGCGGGCACCGCCCCATCTCCGATCCGGCAAACGCCGCCTGCGAGCACCGCCTCCCGTGTCGCCCTACAGGCCGGAGTCTGATCCGAAAGGACGCGGAGCAGGGCCTTGGACGAGTGGATGGGATCCAGCGGATCAAGATCCAGGTCATCCTCCCAGCCCACAGACAGCCCGGTTGCTGTGACGACCAGGTCATCAGCCAGGGCGAGAATCCGAACGCTTCCCGCAGGGAATGTCGCCTGGAAGCCGACTCGGCTGTCGATGGACCGCTGTCGGATGTGCTGGACGGAGACGACCTTGCTGCCTGCGAACGGTGCCAGAGGGAACTCGTCCGGTGCGTCGCTGACCGTGACATGCCCGAGCATGTCCATGTCGTAGGAGTCGTGGGGCTCTTCGATCCGGAGATCGAGTATGTGGTCCAGCGTGTGGAATCGGACCGGGCCGAGGCCCTCCACGTGCAGCCACATGTGCAACAGCTCGGACTCACCACCGCCGTCGTGGGTGTGGAACCACGAGCACGTCACGCGTTGCACTTGCCGACCGACGAGGTCCTCCGGAGTTACCACCGGGCGATCGTGTCAGCCTTGGCTGGAGGGGATCAACGGGATTCTGCCGACGCCGGTCACCCCTGTAGAGCAGTGCCCTGTGATTGGCGGCACGTGCCCCCATTGCCGGTATCAGCCACGTTGGCTACTCAGATCCAGAGCGATTCGGGGCCGTTGGCGTCAAACAACGCGAAAATGCCCCCGAAGCGATCTGCTTCAGGGGCATCGTGCCTGGTCAGGCTATGTGGCCAGGGCCGGGGTCGAACCGGCGACCTTCCGCTTTTCAGGCGGACGCTCGTACCAACTGAGCTACCTGGCCGTACTGCACCGTCTCTTGCGAGACGAGCGATCCCGACGGGACTTGAACCCGCGACCTCCACCTTGACAGGGTGGCGAGCTAACCAACTGCTCCACGGGACCTCATGCGGATTGCTCCGCACAGGACCTTACTACGGTACTGCGTGCCCCCAACGGGATTCGAACCCGTGCTACCGCCTTGAAAGGGCGGCGTCCTGGGCCACTAGACGATGAGGGCTTGCGGCCCTTCCGGCCGGTTCATCCGGCGTTCGGGGACGTCGAGAAGCATATGGGATGCCGGGCGGGAACACCAAAACGGTTTCCGGAGGTGGGCGCGGCGGGGGTCAGGACCAGCCGAGCTCGTGGAGTTCGTCGTCGTTGAAGCCGAAGTGGTGGGCGACCTCGTGGATCACCGTGATGCGGACCTCCTCGACCGCCTCCTCGCGGGTGTCGCAGTGGCGGAGGGTCGGGCCCATGTAGATCAGGATGCGGTCGGGCAGGACGCCGGCGTACCACTCGCCGCGCTCGGTGAGCGGGATGCCTTCGTAGAGGCCGAAGAGGTCGGGCGTGGCGGGGTCCGGCTCGTCCTCGACGAAGATCGCCACGTTGTCCATCATCGCGGCCAGCTTCGGCGGAATCCGGTCCAGCGCGTCGGACACCAGCACCTCGAAGTCGTCCCTGGTCATCTCCACCCGCCCATTGTCGGAGGTCCGTTGACGGGACGCCAGATCATCCGGCCGGTGCGCCGGGCGGCAGGCGAAGAGGCTGATGGTGGGCGGCCACCCGTGTCCCGGCGGGGCGGACGCGCGTTGGGCACCCGAGAACGATGTGGCGGCCCTGGCGGCCGTGCGGGAGGTGGCTCGGTGATGGCGGTTGGGTCGGCGCAGCGGCGGGTGGCGGCGAGGGCGGCATGGGCGGCGGTCGCCCTGCTCGGACTGAGCGGCTGCATGTCGGTGGGCGCGCAGTCGCCCGACGGGTCGGACGAGGTGAAGCCGAGCGGCGCCGCGACGGCGACCACCCTCAAGGCCGGGGTCGGCACCGGGGGCCACCAGGGCGGGCCGCGCGGAGAGCACGGCGGCGCGCAGGGCTCTGACGGCGCGTCACCCGGTGCCGCGCCCTCCCCGGGCGGGCACGCGCCCGGTCCCACGCCGCCGGCCGCGGTCGTCCCGGGCACGCCGGTGCAGGTTCCGGGGTCGGGTGCGGGCACTCCCGCGCCGGCCACCACGCCCACCGGGCCGGCCGCGCCCGCTTCGACGCCGACCGGTGGCGGTGCCGCGTCCTCGCCGGCGCCGCAGCCCAGCAGCCCCGAGCCGTCGCGGTCGGTGAAGCCCTCGCCCACGCCCAGCGGAACCTCCGCGCAGCCGCACGAGTCGCCGTCCGCGCACTGACGCCGGGGGGAGGAGCCCCGCTCGGAGGGGGCGGTGGAGCCTTGGTTCACGGGCGCTGGCCAGGGGATTTGCCTCTGATCCGCAGGTTCCCCTATGGTGGTAGATCGTTCGTTTGATCCTATTTGGCTGGCGCTCCTCACACCTTTGAGCGCCCTTGGCGCGTTCCGGCGATCCGTGGCTGACCGCATAGAGGCGGTATTTCCAACAGACCCCCGGACTTTGGCGCGTGCCACTTCCGGAAGGTTTTGCATGTCTCTCGTTGACGACGCCCGCTTCGCCATGCCCGCGAACGGGTCCGACGCCGCCGACACCGACTCCCTCGACACCGACACGCTGGACGCGGAGCTCGCCGAGCTCACCGAAGGCGCCACCGACACCGACGCCGACACCGCGGACGCCGAGCCCACCATCACCTTCGGTGACCTGGGCCTGCACGACGAGGTCGTCCGGGCGCTCGCCAAGCGCGGCGTCACCACCCCGTTCCCGATCCAGGCCGCGACCATCCCGGACGCGCTGGCCGGCAAGGACGTCCTGGGCCGCGGCCGTACCGGCTCCGGAAAGACCCTGAGCTTCGGCCTGCCGCTGCTGACGCGCCTGGCGGGCGGCGAGCGCACCAAGGCCAAGCACCCGCGCGGCCTGATCCTGGTCCCGACCCGCGAGCTGGCCATGCAGGTCGCCGACGCGCTGGAGCCGTTCGGCTCGGTGCTCGGCCTGCGCCTGAAGGTGGTCTGCGGCGGCACCTCGATGTCCAACCAGATCTACGCCCTGGAGCGCGGCGTGGACGTGCTGGTGGCCACCCCCGGCCGCCTGCGCGACCTGATCAACCGCGGCTCCGCGAAGATGGACGAGGTCGAGATCGCCGTCCTCGACGAGGCCGACCAGATGGCCGACATGGGCTTCCTGCCCGAGGTCACCGAGATCCTCGACCTGGTGCCGGCCGGCGGCCAGCGCCTGCTGTTCTCCGCCACCCTGGAGAACGAGATCGACACCCTGGTCAAGCGCTACCTGAAGAGCCCGGTCACCCACGAGGTCGACCCGTCGGCCGGCGCGGTGACCACCATGACCCACCACATCCTGGTCGTGAAGCCCAAGGACAAGGCGCCGATCACCAACGCGATCGCCGCCCGCAAGGGCCGCACCATCATCTTCGTCCGCACCCAGATGGGCGCGGACCGGGTCGCCCAGCAGCTGCTGGAGGCCGGGGTGAAGGCCGACGCGCTGCACGGCGGCATGACCCAGGGCGCCCGTACCCGCGTCCTCGGCGACTTCAAGGACGGCTACCTGAACGTGGTCGTCGCCACCGACGTCGCCGCCCGCGGCATCCACGTCGACGGCATCGACCTGGTGCTGAACGTCGACCCGGCGGGCGACCACAAGGACTACCTGCACCGCTCCGGCCGCACCGCCCGGGCCGGCCGCTCCGGCACCGTCGTCACCCTGGTGCTGCCGCACCAGCGCCGCGGCGTGTTCCGGCTGATGGAGGACGCGGGCGTGGACGCCTCGCGCCACATCCTCGACCACGCCTTCGACGCCGAGGTGGCCCGGATCACCGGCGCCCGCTCGCTGGTCGAGGTCCAGGCCGAGAGCGCGTCCGGCATCGCCGGCGCCGCCGAGCGCGAGGTCGCCGAGCTCACCCGTGAGCTGGAGCGCGCCCAGCGCCGCGCCACCGAGCTGCGCGAGGAGGCCGACCGCCTGTCCGCCCGCGCCGCCCGCGAGCGTGCCGAGCTGGGCATCGAGGACGAGGTCGAGACGGACGAGGCGACCGCCGAGGCCGGCGCCGAGACCGCCGAGCAGCCGGCCGCCGAGGCCGCGCCGGCGGCCGAGGAGCGCGCCCCGTCCTACCGCGAGGCGCGCAGCGAGCGCCCCGCCTACAACCGTGACCGCGACCGCGACGACCGCGGTGGCCGTGGCGGTTTCAACCGTGACGACCGCGGTGGCCGCTCGTTCGGCGACCGTGACCGTGGTGGCTTCAACCGCGAGGAGCGGGGCGGCCGTTCGTTCGGCGACCGCGAGCGCGGCGGCTTCAACCGTGACGACCGCGGCGGCCGCTCCTTCGGCAGCCGTCCGCAGGGTGGCTTCAACCGTGACGACCGCGGTGGCCGCTCGTTCGGCGACCGTGACCGCGGTGGCTTCAACCGCGAGGAGCGGGGCGGCCGTTCGTTCGGCGACCGCGAGCGCGGTGGCTTCAACCGTGACGACCGCGGCGGCCGCTCGTTCGGCGACCGTGACCGCGGCGGCCGTCCGCAGGGCGGTTTCAACCGTGACGACCGCGGTGGCCGCTCCTTCGGCGACCGTGACCGCGGCGGCTTCAACCGCGAGGACCGCGGCGGCTACAACGGCGGCGACCGCAAGCCGCGTTGGAAGAACTGACGCTGCGGCAGTGACGCACTGACCGGGCCCGCTCCACTTCGGTGGGGCGGGCCCGTCCGCGTTCCCGGCAAATCCGTTGGTGGCAGCGGGAGCCGGGAGCTAGCGTGCCGGACATGACCAACAGGCAGCGGGCACTCGCCACGCAGAACGAGGAGATCGCCGACCGGGGCGAGTACCGGTGCGCCGACGGGACGCCGGTGCGGATCGCCGACGAACTGGCCGAGGCGCGTGCCGGAACGGTGTCGTACGCGCCGGACGCGGCCTTCGGGGCCGGCCCGGGGCCGCTCCGTACGGCGGCCGAGGTGACCGGCGAGGGCAGCATGCAGGCCGCCCAGCGGTTGGTCGAGGACGGCGGGAAGAGCGTCGCGGTGCTGAACTTCGCGTCCGCGCGCAACCCCGGCGGCGGGTACCTGCGCGGCGCGAAGGCCCAGGAGGAGGACGTGTGCCGCACCGCGCTGCTGTACCGCTGCCTGCTGGAGGCCCCCGACTACTACGAGGCGCACCGCGCCTCCACCGACCTGCACTACAGCCACCGGGTGATCTGGTCGCCCGGCGTGCCGGTGATCCGGGACGGGCGCGGAGAGCTGCTGGCCCGCCCGCACCGGGTCGGCTTCCTCACCTCGCCGGCCCCCAACGCCGGTCAGCTGGCGCTGCGTTCGCCCGGTAAGCCGCTCGACCTGCGGCCGGTGCTGGCCGAACGGGCCGCCCGGGTGCTGGCGGTCGCCGCCCGGCACGAGGTCCGCGAACTGGTGCTGGGCGCCTGGGGGTGCGGCGTGTTCCGCAACGACCCGGTCGAGGTGGCGGACGCGTTCGGGCAGGCCCTGGACGCGTGGGGCGCGGCCTTCGACCGGGTGGTCTTCGGGGTCTGGGACCGCAGCGTGCCCTCGGCGAACCGGGCCGCCTTCGAGGCGCGGTTCGCCGCCGCCTGACGGGCGGCTACTCGCCGGTGGCCAGCGCCGAGGCGGCGGCGACCACGCCGGTGACGGTGAGGACGGCCGGCCAGGCGCCGATCTTCTTCGCCAGCGGGTGCGAGCCGCCGAACGCCGCCAGGTACAGCACGGTCAGACCGGCCGCGGCCGGCGTGCCCGCGCGGCGGTGCCAGCGCACGGCGGCCGTCGTCCCGGCCGCGGCCAGGACGGCGCCGCCCAGCTCGCGCCGCCCACTGAACCGGGCGGTGGCGTAGCCGCCGATCAGACCGGCGGCGGCGACGGCGGCGGTGGCGGGGAAGCGGGCCATGGGAGGGACTCCTTACGACGGCTGGCGGCCGGTGCCCGGCCGGTGGGCGCACCGCCCACGGTAACCCGCCCGACGAGCCGGGCCGCCGGGAGGGAGCGGTACCGTCCGTCCCCGGCTCACTCCGGGCGCAGCGCACGGAGCGCGGCGAGCTCCTCCGCGGTCGCGCCGTGGTTGAGCAGGTAGGCGTCGAGGGTGCCGTGGAGCTCCACGATGCGGCGCAGCGCGGAGGAGAGGTGCCCGGCCTCGACCGGGCGGGAGAGTCGCTCCACGCCCGCCTGGTCCAGGTACGGGACGGGGCCCTTGTCCAGGCCGAGGCCGAGGTTGGAGCGGAGGAAGTCGGCGGTGACGGCGGCCTCCGGCAGGCCGGCCAGGGTCTGCAGGACGGCGATGGTCAGGCCGGTGCGGTCCTTGCCGACCGCGCAGTGCACCAGCACCGGGGCGCCGGTGGCGAGCGCGCGGACGGCGGCGGCGACGGCGACCCCGCCGGTCTCCGCCATGAACGGGTAGAGCGCCGCCTGGTCCTCCGGCCAGGCCCGGTCGGTGGTGGCCGGGTCCGGCAGCATCGGCAGGTGCAGGTACTGGACGTCCGGTCCGGCCGGGCGGTCCGGCCAGAACTCGGTCTCGGCGGCGCTGCGCAGGTCGAGGACCGTCCGGATGCCGAGTTCCGCCAGGCGCTCCGCGCCCTCGTCGGTGAGCCGGTTGAGGCTCGCCGAACGGTAGAGCAGCCCGGGGCGGTAGACGCCCGCTCCGGCGTCGCGGAGGTTGAGCACGTCGGGGATGTCGAGGAACGGCGCGACGGCGATTTCGGTCTCGGTCATGCCGCCCACCGTAGGGGCGGTGGGCGGCGGCACGCCGGGGCGTTGACCGAACCGGTATCGGTGCACCCCGTGATGTTCACGTCCGGGCGGCGGCCGCCGCCGGGGCGCGCGCCTGGTGTCCAGCAGCGTCGACGAGACGCTGATGGGCCGCGGGGCCGGCAGCCGCCGGGCCGACGTCGGTCGGGATCAGCGGCCGCCGGCCGCCTCCAGGAACGAGCCAGTGATGTACGAGGCCCCGGGCGAGAGGAGGTACAGGATCGCCTCCGCGACCTCCTCGGGCTGCCCGCCGCGCCCCATCGGCAGCTGGGGGCCGATCCGGTCGACCCGGCCGGGTTCGCCGCCGAGCGCGTGGATGCCGGTGTGGATCAGCCCGGGCCGGACGGCGTTGACCCGGATGCCCTCGGCCGCGACCTCCAGCGCGAGCCCGCGGGTCATCGAGTCCAGCGCGCCCTTGGACGCCGCGTAGTCCACGTACTCGCCCGGCGACCCGAGCCGGGACGCCGCCGAGCCGACGTTGACGATCGCCCCGCCGCGCCCGCCGTAGCGGGTGGACATCCGGCGGACCGCCGCGGCCGCGCACAGGAACGGGCCGGTGATGTTGGCCGCCCAGATCCGGTTCAGCCGGGCCTCGTCGAGCTCGTCCAGCCGGCACTGCTTCTCCAGCGTGCCCGCGTTGTTCACCAGGGCGGTCAGCGGCCCGAGTTCGCGTTCCGCGGTGTCGAACAGGCGGTCCACCTCGGCGGTGGTGCTGACGTCCGCCCGCACCGCGACGGCCGTGCCGCCCGCCGCGCGGATCCGCTCCACCACGCCGTCCGCGGCGGCGCTGTCGGCCCGGTAGTTGACGCACACCCGGTAACCGCGTTCGGCCGCGAGCAGCGCGGTGGCCGCCCCGATGCCGCGCCCGCCACCGGTGACCACCAGTACCTCGTCCTGCGTCATGCCGTCCGTCCCTTCGTCCACGGAACCCTGTCCCGCCGACGGTAGTCCATGGAGTGAAATCCCTTTGCCCGGAGGGGAGTCGGCGGCGCAGCATCACCGGCATGGACCCCTCCGTCTCCCCGCACGGCCCGCTCCGGCCCGACCAGTCCGACCTCGACGCGTACCTGGCCGCCGACGAGGTGATCGACCACCGGCACCCCGCCGTGGTGGAGCGCGCCGCCGCACTGCGGCAGGCCGACCCGGTGGCGACCGCCGAGGCGGTGTTCGCCTTCGTCCGCGACCGGATCGACCACTCGGCGGACGTCGGCCGCTGGTCCGCCGCCCACCGGGCCTCGGACGTGCTGGCCGCCGGCAACGCGATCTGCCACGGCAAGTCCCACCTGCTGGCCGCGCTGCTGCGCGCCAACGGCATCCCGGCCGGTCTGTGCTACCAGCGACTGGAGGTGCTGCACGGCCTCAACGGCGTGCTGCTGCCCGGCAGTTCGTGGTGGGTCCGGTTGGACGGCCGGGGCAACCGGAACGGCGCGGACGGGCAGTTCGCCACCACCCCGGCCGGCGAGCGGCCCGCCTGGGCCAACGACCCGGCACGCGGCGAGCACCACTACCCGACGGTGTACGCCGCCACGCCGCCGGTCCTGCTGGACGGCTTGCGCCGGGCCCGGCCGGGAGGCGTCGGATTCGGCTACCTGCCGCTCGAACTCCCGGGCATCGCGTAGCGGTTGGCGGTGCGCAGGGCCGTGAGCCGCGGGGCGCGGCTCTTCGGCGAGTCCGGGCCGAAGGCCCGGGCGTCGCCCAGGTCCTCGCGGACGAAGGCCTCGGTGGCGTCGATCGCGGCCCGCAGCGCGGCGTTCATCGGCACGAACAACTGGTGCACCAGCTCCCGCTGTTCGAGGTCGTACTCCCACAGGCCGACGATCCGGCCGCGGTCCACCACCAGGTGGGTCCGCGGGTCGGCCTCGCCGCCGAGGCTCCGCCCCGTCCGGGACGCCGGGTCGGGGCGGTCGGCGTCCTGCGGGTCGAGCAGCCGCGCCAGGTCGCGGTGCAGCAGGTGCAGGCCGTCGACCGGCGCGACCAGGGCGTACGCGGGCTCCGGCGGGACGGTGAACCGGTCGAACCCGTCGGCCAGTTCGGCGGGCAGCAGCAGGTCGGTGCCGGGCAGCCGGACCAGGTCCAGCGGGGCCAGCGCGGCCTTCGCGGTCGCCGCGTTGAAACCGGAGAACCAGCGGAAGTGCCGCACCGAGGCGGGCGCCGCCCAGGAGAAGTAGCGCCGCGCCAGGTCGGCGGCCTCGCCGTGCACCGCCCGGTCCCACCGCAGGTAGCCGTAACGCTGCTGGTCCAGACGGCCGTTGACCGGCACCCGGCGGATCAGTCCGCGCGCCTGCAGCAGCCCCAGCGCCAGCGGCAGCGTGGTCGAAACGCCGCGCCTGCGCCCCGCCTCGCCCAGCGGCCGCGCCGCCGGACCGGCCAGCACCCGGATCCGCTGCGGCTCCAACGGCTCGGTGGCGGACAGCAGTTCGGACACCCGCAGGCACAGCTGCTCGACCTCGTCCCGGGTCACCCCGAGGTGGCGCACCGCCGCCGCGATCTCCGCCTCCGCGACGCCCGCGCCCGCCGCCAGGCCCAGCGCGAAGTCGTCCGCCGGCAGCACGTACGTGCAGCCGCGGGCGGCGGGCAGCTCCTGCACCTCCACGGCGGCGACCGCCGCGTCCACCGCGGCCCGGCCCAGCCCCGCGCGGGCGAACAGCCCCAGGTACGGCGCCGTGCCGCCGACCGAACGCGCCCAGCCCGTCGCCGCCAGCACCTGGGCCGGGGACGCGCCCCGGTGCCCGCCGTCCAGCCACTGCCGGTGCGCCCACCAGGCCCGGAGCTTCGCCGCCGGGATCTCGCCGTTCGCCATGCGGCCAGTATCGGCGCGGCGGGCGGCCCGACCGAGCACCGGCGGCACGGCCGTGTCGGGGTGACCGTACGCCGGGTTCGGTCTCCCGCACCGACCGCCTCGAACGAGCGGGAATTCGCTCGCGGGTACGGGTCGTTCGGGGCGAGACTGCGGGGACAGCTCCGAGGAGGCGACCCCACCATGCACGTCCTGCTCTCCGGCATCGTCGGCTCCACCGCGTACGGCCTGGCCCACGCCGGCTCCGACCTCGACCGGCTCGGCCTGTTCGCCGCCCCGACCGTCGCCTTCCACGGCCTGCACCGGCCCGTCGAGTCGCACGTCACCACCGCCCCGGACCGCACCCTGCACGAGGCCGCGAAGTGGTGCCGCCTGGCCCTGTCCGGCAACCCGACCGCCTCCGAACTGGTCTGGCTGCCCGACGAGTTGTACGAGGTGCGGACACCGCTCGGCGAGGAGCTGATCGGCCTGCGGGAGGCCTTCCTCAGCGGGCCCGCGGTGCGCGGCTCCTACCTCGGCTACGCCCGCCAGCAGTTCCGCAAGCTCAACTCCCGCGACCGCAGCGACACCGCGGGCCTCGCCCGCGCGGCCAAGCACGCCCGCCACCTGGTCCGGCTGGTCCACCAGGGCGTCACCCTGCACGAGACCGGCCGCCTGGAGATCCGGCTGCCCGACCCGGATGAAGTGCGCGCCCTCGGCGAGCGCTACGCCGAGCGGCCCGAGGACGCGACCGCGCTGCTCGCCGACGCCGAGGCCCGGCTCGACCGCCCCGGCGTGCTGCCCGCCGAGCCCGACGAACGCCCCGTCGAGAGCTGGCTCCGCCGGGTCCGCGCCGCCCACCTGCCCACCACCTGACCGGCCGTCCGCTTCCGCCCGCGTCCTGCGACCCGCCCGGTAATCCGCTGGCCATCTCCCGCCGGGCACCAGGTAGGATCACCCCGGCAGGCGCTGTCCCACGAGGCCCACGTCTGCCGCGGGCCGCTAGCTCAATTGGCAGAGCTGCGGACTTTTAATCCGTAGGTTCAGGGTTCGAGCCCCTGGCGGCCCACGTGGAACGAAGGGGCGACACCCCTTCCGACGTGCAGTGCGGCACCCCGGCTGATTCTCCTGGCCGGGGTGCCGTCGTGCTTCTGAGGGTGTGTGCGCCAGCGGGCGGGCCCGACGGCGCGTTCAGCAGCGCGGCGGTCGGACGCACGGCCGGCGCGCAGTTCGCACGGATTGACGTGGTGACCGCCGCGGCGGAGGCGGAGAGCGCCGGGACGGCGGCATCTGAACGCGCTCGTCGGGCGAAAGCCCAAGGCGGTACGGCTCCCTGCGGGCGTCGAGGGCACGCCACACCGCCGTGCTCGGGCCGGTGCGGTCCGGATGCGGCGATCCGGGGCCCCGTGTGCACGCCACGGCGGGGGCCCTCAAGAGCGGCGCGGTGCCGCAGGCGAGGGGCCCGGCCGGCGCTGACGGCTCCTCAGGCGTCAGGTCAGTGGCAGGAGGAGGAGAGGGGAGCCGGTGGGGTGCGGGGAGCCGCCCGCCGGTTCCGCGGTGACGCCGACTCCGGAGGCCGCGTTGACGGGGCCGGCCAGGACCAGCGCGCCGTCGGAGGGGAGCAGTCCGGCGGGGCGCATGGTGCCCGCGTCGTCGAACCAGAGCTGGTAGACGCGGTCGTCGGGCAGGGCGGGTAGGCCGGAGGCCCAGAACCCTGCCCGGCCGAGCGCGGGCGACCACACCGCGGTGCCGGTTCCGCCGCCGGTCACGGGTCCGCTGGCGAGGTGGGCGTCGGGAGCGGTGAGCAGGGTCGTGAGGGCGGCCTGTTGCTGTCGTGCCGCCGCCGCTTCCGTCCGGGTCCGCTCGGTCTCCCGGTGCTGTTGAACGGCCACCGCACCCGCGCCGACCGCGACGGCGAGGCAGGCGGCCAGGGCGAATCCCTGCCAACGCCGGGGGAGTCGGCGACCCGCGCGCGGACCGGGTGCCGGGGTGCCCCGTGGGGCGTCCTGCCGGGTGGTGGGCAGCGCCGCCATGACCCGGGCCTTCAGACGGGGCGGGGGAGTGGCGGCTTCGGCGGTGCCGAGCCTGGCGAGGGTGGCGGCGAACTCGGCGACCTCCTGCGTACAGGGCGCGCAGTGCGCCAAGTGGTGCTCGAAGGCGGCGCGTTCGGTCTCGTCGAGGGCGTGGGCGGCATAGGCGCCGGTGAGGGTGTGCAGGTCGGCGGTGGCGTTCATGAGCCCACTCCCAGGCAGTCACGCATGCGGATCAGGGCGTCGCGCATGCGGGTCTTCACGGTACCGAGCGGGGCCCCGAGGACCTCGGCGACCTGCGGATAGGTGTAGCCGCGGTAGTAGGCCAGGGTGAGGGACTCCCGCTGGAGTTCGGTCAGCATCCTCATGCAGCGGCGCACCTGCTCGCGCTCCAGGCGCCCCTCGACCTGTTCGGCGACCTCGTCGAAGGCCGTTGTGTGGGCGGTGGCCGCCGCCCGCCGGTCGCGGTCGGCCGCGGCTTGGGCGGCCCGGACGCGGTCGACCGCGCGGTGGTGGGCGATGGTCATCACCCACGGCATGACGTTGCCGCTCTCCGGCCGGTAGCGAGGAGCGGTGCGCCACACCTCCAGCATGACCTCCTGGGCGACCTCCTCGGACTGCGCGGGGTCGCGCAGCACCCGTCGCACCAGCCCGAGCACGGGCCCGGCCACCGCGTCGTAGAGGCGCGAGAAGGCGTCCTGGTCGCCGAGGGCGATCCGGTCGATCAGCTCCTGGAGGTCGGGTCCGGGACGGCCGGGATCGGGAAGGCGGACGACCGCGCTCACCACGGAGCGCCTCCGAGGTGTCGGGCGGGGAGTGCTCCCGGGGCGATGGGTGACATGGGTGCCTTCCGTCGAAGGGCCGCCTCGGGCGGCTCGGGTGCCAGTGAGCGGGTGCCTGCTCGTATGTGCTGTTCGACGCCGTGCGGTGCGCGGATTGGTCTCCCCGCGGACCGGAGCGCCATCGTCTCCCCCGGGGTTCTGACGGCCTCACCCGATCGGGTGAGCGGGGGAGTCCGGCCAATCCGGGCACGTCCAGGACCCGAACCGGGGGTGTGAGCAACCAACCGACTCCTTCCTCCGCACCCTCCCGAGGGCCGGCCCGCGGACTGCTGCGGATGGCCGGCGCGGCCGCGATCGGGCTGACATCGGCGGTGGCGGCGCTCGGGGCGGGCGAGTCGGCCGCGTACGCGACGGGAGCTCCGACCGCGCCGGTGGTCGCGGTGGGGGCGGCGGTGATCGACCTGACGCCGACACCGCTCAAGGAGTACGCGGTGCGCACCTTCGGCACCCACGACAAGCCGGTGCTGCTGGGCGGGATCTACCTGACGACGGCCCTGCTCGCCGCACTGGCCGGGTGGTCGGCGGTGCGCCGCCCCTTCGCCGGGGCTGCGGTCTTCGGCGCGTTCGGCGCGCTCGGCGCCTGGGCGGCGCTGTCCCGTCCCGGTGCCGCCGCTGCCGACTGCATACCGTCACTGGTCGCCGGGCTGGTCGGTGCGGTCACCGTCTGGTTCCTGGCCCGGCTGTGGCGCGGGCTGCCCGGCGGCCGCCCCGGGCAGCCCGCAGCACCGGACGGCGCAGCCGTGACGAGTCGCCGGACGGTGCTGACGGCCACCGCCGCCACCCTCACGGCGGGCGCCCTGGCCGGGGCAGCGGGTCGGATCCTGACGGACCGACGCTACGACGTCGCCGCCGCGCGCGACGCCGTCCGCCTTCCGCCCCCCGCCGTCCCACGGCCACCGCTGCCCTCCGCCGTCCACCCGGACGTCCCGGGCCTGTCCCCGTTCACCACGCCGAACGGCGACTTCTACCGGGTCGACACCGCACTCACCCTGCCCCGGATCGACCCCCGCGCCTGGACGCTGCGCATCCACGGCCTGGTCGACCGGCCCCAGCTGCTCACCTTCGACGACCTGCTGCGCGAACCCCTGGAGGAGCTCGACCACACCCTGTCCTGCGTCTCCAACGAGGTCGGCGGTCCCTACGTCGGAACCGCCCGCTGGCTCGGTGTCGCGCTGCCCGCGCTCCTGCGCCGCGCCGGAGTCCGCTCCGGGGCCGACCAGTTGGTGGGGCGCTCGCAGGACGGCATGACGATCGGCACCCCCCTGGAGTCCGTCCTGGACGGTCGGCGGGCGCTGCTGGCGGTAGCCATGAACGGCGAGGCGCTGCCGCTCGCGCACGGCTTCCCGTGCCGCACCGTCGTCCCCGGCTTCTACGGCTACACCTCCGCCACCAAGTGGCTCGTCGACCTGGAGGTCACCAACTTCACCGCCTTCGACCCCTACTGGGTGCAACGCGGCTGGGACCGCACCGGCGCCGTGCGGACCGCCTCCCGGATCGAGGTCCCCGCGCCGTTCGCGAAGGTCCCCGCCGGTGACGTCGATCTCGCGGGCACCGCCTGGGCGACCCACCGCGGCATCGCCGCCGTCGAGCTCCGCATCGACGAAGGCCCTTGGCAACAGGCCGAGTTGGCGGCAGACGCCGGGCCCGACCTGTGGCGCCAGTGGTCCTACCGCTGGCCCGCCGCACCCCCCGGCACGCACCGCATCGAGGTGCGCGCCACCGACACCGCCGGCGCCGTGCAGCCCGAGAGCCGGGCCGCGCCCTTCCCCGCCGGGGCGACGGGCCGGCACAGCACCGTCGTCACCGTCACCTGAGCCCCCACAGCCATCCGACCGGCAGTACCACTTCACCCCGAGCACCGAGGAGAGATCCGCCATGTCCGCATCCACCCGCAACCGTCGCCGCACCGCCACCGCCCTGCTCGCCGCCGGAGCCCTGGCCCTGACCCTGGGCGCGTGCAGCAGCAGCGACGGCTCCGGTTCCTCGTCCGCCGCCGCTTCTTCCTCGTCCGCGGCGACGTTCGGCAGCACCGCCCCGGCGGCGATGGCGGACGCCCCGTTCGGCGCTGCCTGCGCCGCGGTGCCCGAGGACGGTGCCGGATCGTTCTCCGGCATGGCGAAGGACCCGGTCGCCACCGCGGCCTCGAACAACCCGCTGCTGTCCACCCTGGTGGCCGCCGTCAAGCAGGCCGGACTGGTCGACACCCTCAACTCCGCGCAGAACATCACCGTCTTCGCGCCCACCAACGACGCCTTCGCCAAGGTCCCCAAGGCCGACCTGGACGCGCTGCTGGCCGACAAGGCCAAGCTCACCAAGGTCCTCACCTACCACGTCACCCCCGAGCGCCTGGCCCCGAACTCGCTGGCCGGCACCCACCGGACCCTGGAGGGCAGCAACCTCACCGTCACCGGCTCCCAGCCCGACTTCACCGTCAACGGCAACTCCAAGGTGCTGTGCGGCAACGTCCAGACCGCCAATGCCACCGTCTACATCGTCGACACCGTCCTGATGCCGGCGTCCTGACCGCCCGTCACGCCGAGGGCCCCGGCCGGGACAGGCCGGGGCCCTCGTGCCGTCCACGGGGCACGGTTCGGGCCCGTGGACGGCGGTCGGCCGATGGGGCGCGGGAGGCGCCGGACGTCGGGTTCACGGGCGAGGGACTCGGCGGCCCGGTGGGGATGTTGGCACCCCGAGTGCAACAACTACGGCCGGTCGTGCATCTATTAGGGGGAAGAAAGCTCGGAAGGGCCGGGCGACGGGGGTGCGATGTGATACGCGGACAGGCCGGGAGCGTCGAGGTGGCGGCGGACGGGTCCGAGGGCACGGCGCCCCGGCCGCCGGCGGAGGACGGGGGGCGGGCCGCCGCGCGGCGGGCGGCGAAGCGGGGACGCGGGCGGCGGGGACTGAAGATCGCCGCCTGGAGCGTGGCCGGGCTGGTGGTGGTGACCGTCGGGACGGGCGGGTACCTGTACGTCCGGTACAACGGGAACATCAAGTCCGCGCCGCTGTACGCCGGGGAGAGCGGCGACGCCGGGCACGAGGTACCGGACGAGTTCGGGCGCACCCCGATCAACGTGCTGGTGATCGGCTCGGACGGGCGCGACAACCCGGAGGACTGCGAGATCGGCGGCAGCGACTGCGGCACCGGCGCCAACGCCGACGTCCAACTGCTGCTGCACGTCTCGGCGGACCGCTCCAACGCCACCGTGATGAGCATCCCGCGCGACCTGATGACCAACCTGCCGGGCTGCGTGGACAAGGAGCACAAGACCTCGTCTAAGGCGGGCCGCGGGCAGATCAACTCCACGCTGCAGTACGGCCCCGGCTGCACGGTGGCCGCCGTGCACCAGCTCACCGACATACCGATCGACCACTTCATCAAGGTCGACTTCGTCGGCGTGATCAAGATGTCGGACGCGGTGGGCGGCGTGCCGGTGTGCGTCAGCGACGACGTGTACGACCCGTACTCGCACCTCAAGCTGGCCAAGGGCTCGCACACCCTGAAGGGCATGGCGGCGCTGCAGTTCGTCCGCACCCGGCACGGCTTCGGGGACGGCGGCGACCTCGGGCGGGCGGGCGCGCAGCACGCGTTCCTCGGGTCGATGATCCGTCAGCTGAAGAGCGCCGGGACGCTCACCGACCCGGGCAAGGTGCTGTCGCTGGCCGACGCCGCCACCAAGGCGCTCACCGTCGACCCCGGCCTGGACGGGATCACCAAGCTGGTCGGCCTGGCCGACGACCTGAACAAGGTGCCGCCGTCCCGGGTCACCTTCACCACCATGCAGACCGAGGCCGACCCGAAGGACGAGAACCGGCTGGTGGCCGGCCCGGACGCGAAGAAGCTGTTCACGACGATCAAGAACGACCAGTCGCTCAGCGCCGACCCGAACGGCGCGGCCACCGCACCGTCCTCGCCGCCGCCCGCCCCGCCCTCCTCCAGCGCACCGGCCGCGCCGCCCGCGGACGCGACGCCGCGCCGGAACATCGCCGTGGTGGTGCGCAACGGAAGCGGCGCGGCGCACCGCGCCACCGCGCTGGCCGACGCGCTCAAGTCGGCCGGCTTCTCCCGCGAGACCTCCACGGGCAAGGACACCACCGCCGACCGCACCGCGATCCGCCACCCGGCCGGGAAGGCGGCCGAGGCCAAGCAGGTGGCCGCCGCGCTCGGCGTGCCGGAGAGCGCCGTCGAGGCCGGCACCGGCAGTGCGATCGAGCTGGTGATCGGCGCCGACTGGACGCAGGGCACCAGCTACCCCGCCGGTGCGAACGGCGCCCCGACCGCCCCCGCGGACCCGGCCGCCGCGCTCAAGGGCGCCGACGCCGTCACCGCCGACAACGAGAGCAACTGCACCCAGGTCAGCCACGAGAAGACCGTGAGCCTGCCCGGCCTGGGCAGCATGACGCCGGTGCAGGCGTTCGCCCGCAGCAAGGACGTACCGGTCTCGGCGCCCTGACGCGCTGTCAAGACCGCGTCCGGCGGCGCCGGTGGGAGCGCCGCCGCCGGGGCGGTGGGAGCTGCTCCCGCCCCGGGCGACCTGCGGAAAGGGCGGGAGCGGGGAGCGGGATAGGAGTCCGATAGCCGGGCCGGTTCGGGGCGATAGGGGCAGCCGGGAGAGTTGAGCTCACAAGAGGCGAACCTCCGCCGAATCGTGAGGACTCGGATGATGATCGATTACCAGAACCGTACGGCGTCGAGGGGGACGACGTCGCCCCTGGCGGCTGAACTCTCCAGTGTGGTCAAGCGGTTCACCAACGCCAAGGGCGAGGTGTTCACCGCCGTCAACGGACTGGATCTGCGGATTCGGCGGGGCGAGGTGGTGGCGTTCCTCGGGCCGAACGGCGCGGGCAAGACCACCTCGATCGACATGCTGCTGGGGCTGACCCGGCCGGACGAGGGCGAGGTGCGGCTGTTCGGGGTGAGCCCCGAGCAGGCGGTGCGGGCCGGGCGGGTGGCGGCGGTGCTGCAGTCCGGCGGCCTGCTGCCGGACCTGACGGTCGAGGCGACGGTGCACATGCTGGCCTCGCTGCACCCGGGGGCCGACCCCGAGCGGTGCATGGCGCGGGCGAACATCACCGAGCTGCGGGCCCGCCGGGTGGCGGCCTGCTCGGGCGGTGAGCAGCAGCGGCTGCGGTTCGCGCTGGCGCTGCTGTCCCGGCCGGACTTCCTGGTGCTGGACGAGCCGACGGCCGGCATGGACGTGGTGGCCCGGCGGGACTTCTGGGCGGCCGTCCGGGAGGACGCGGCGCGCGGCATGACGGTCATGTTCGCCACCCACTACATGGAGGAGGCGGACCAGTTCGCCGACCGGGTCGTGATGATCAACAAGGGCGCGGTGGTGGCCGACGGCTCGGCCTCCTCGATCCGCGCCGCGACCAGCGGCCGGACCGTCTCCGCGGTGCTCAGCCCGTACGAGACGGGCGTGGTGTCCCGGACGCCG
Organism: Kitasatospora sp. NPDC059646; assembly: GCF_042734615.1. Classification (NCBI taxonomy): domain Bacteria; kingdom Bacillati; phylum Actinomycetota; class Actinomycetes; order Kitasatosporales; family Streptomycetaceae; genus Kitasatospora; species Kitasatospora sp. NPDC059646. The sequence goes on along the minus strand of NZ_JBHWDS010000022.1, from coordinate 36,660 downwards.
GGGGTGCGCTCCACCGCCGTCCGCGGCGACCGCACCTTCTTCACCTGCACCGACTCGGACGCGCTGCTGCGGGTGCTGGTCGGTGAGACGCAGGCGCGGGACATCGAGGTGGCGCCGCGCAGCCTGGAGGAGGCCTTCATGGCCATCACCGAGAACGCCGGCCGCGCCGAGAGCGTCGCCAACGCCCGTAAGGAGAACGTCTGATGGCCGCCGTCACGGCGCCCGCCGCCGCCCGCACCTCGGTCTTCAACGGGGTGAACCCGACCTTCGTCCGTTACGAGCTGCGCCGCCGGTTCAACCGGCAGACCACGATCTTCACCGTGCTGCTGCCCGCGGTGCTGTACCTGGCGCTGTTCCGCACCGCCCCGTCGGGCGGGGCGAACCTGCCGCACGGCAACTTCGCCGCCTGGATGATGATCGGTCAGGCGGTGTACGGCGCGGCCACAGCGGCCGTCAGCTCGGCCGCCACCATCTCGGTGGAGAAGTCCGTCGGCTGGATGCGGACCATCGCGATGAGCCCGCTCACCCCGCCCGGCTACCTGCTGGTCAAGGTGCTCTGCTCGGTGCTGATGGCCGGCGTGCCGGTCGCCATCGTGGGAGCGCTGGGTGCGCTGACGGGTGCTCACGCCGACGCGAACGTCTGGGTGGTCTCGCTGCTGGTGGCCTGGATCGGCGCCGCGGTGTTCGCCGCTCTCGGCATCGGCATGGGCCTGGCGATGAAGCCCGACGTGGTGATGCACATGCCGGGCCTGACCATGACCGCGCTCGCCTTCCTGGGCAACCTGTTCATCCCGCTCAGCGGCGTGATGCTGGAGGTCTCCCGCTACACCCCGATGTACGGGGTGGCGACGCTGGCCCGGTACCCGCTGAACGACGGCTTCTCGTTCCACGGGGAGCACTCCAGCGTGATCGGCGCGGTGTTCAACCTGCTGGCCTGGTTCGCCGGCTTCTCGTTCCTGGCGATCCGCCGCTTCCGCAAGTCCACCGGCCGCCCGTAACCGGCCGCACCGAACGCCCGCGGCGGGGCGGTCCCCCGCCCGGGCGCCGGCTCCACTCGAAAGGAGGTTCGAACTGATGTTCGCATTCATTGCGCCGGGCCAGGGCTCCCAGACCCCGGGCATGCTGGCCGCCTGGCTGCGCGACCCGGCCACCGCCGAGCGGGTGCGGGCCTGGTCCGAGGCCGCCGACCTCGACCTGGTCCACCTCGGAACCAAGGCCCCGGCCGCCGAGATCGCCCGCACCGAACACACCCAGCCGCTGCTGGTGGCCGCCGGACTGCTCGCCCACCACGCCCTGGCCGACGCCGTCCGGCCGGGCGGCGCGGTGGCGGCCGGCCACTCGGTCGGCGAGCTCACCGCCGCGGTCTACGCCGGCGTGCTGGAGCCCGCCGACGCGGTGCGGCTCGCCGCGGTCCGCGGCCGGGCGATGGCCGCGGCCTGCGCCGAGGCCCCGACTTCGATGGCCGCCGTGGTCGGCGGCGATCAGGACGAAGTCCTCGACCGGATCGCCGAGTGGGGGCTGACCCCGGCGACCTTCAACGGACCCGGCCAGATCGTCGCGGCCGGCCTCGCCGACGCCCTGGAGCAGCTGGCCGCCGCCCCGCCCGCCGGGGCCACCGTCAAGCCGCTCAGCGTGGCCGGCGCCTTCCACACCCCGTACATGGAGTCGGCCCGGAAGGCCTTCGAGGCCGCCGCCGAGGCGGTGCCGTTCGCCGCGCCGACGCAGCCGCTGCTGTCCAACGCGGACGGCGCGGCCGTCGACGACCCGGCCGAGATCCGCCGCCGGCTGGTGCGGCAGGTGGTCAGCCCGGTCCGCTGGGACCTGTGCCAGGACCGGCTGGGCGAGCTGGCACCCGGGCTGACCGTCTCGCTGCCGCCCGCCAAGACGCTCGCCAACCTGCTCAAGCGCCGGCACCCCGCGCTCGACGTGCTGTCCGTCAACACCGCCCGGGACGTCGCCCGGGCCCGGGAGCGGCTCGCCGCGCGCGAGGGAGTGGCCGTCCATGCCGGTGTCTGACCTGCTCGACCACCCGCTCGTCGGGCGGGCCGACCACCCCGCCGTGATCGACGCCGAAGGAACCCTGACCTACCGTCAGCTCGGCGCCGCCGTGGACCGCGCCGTCGGCTGGCTGCGCGGCCAGGGCCTCACCGCCGGCGATCGGGTGGTGTACTCCGGCGGCAACGACCGCTCGTTCCTGGCCCTGTTCTGGGCCACCCTGCGGATCGGGGCGATCTTCGTCCCCGTCCACCCCGACCTGACGGACCACCAGATCGACCACATCGTGGCCGACTCCGAGGCCGCCCTGGCCGTCTGCCGACCCGCGGCCGGCCGCCGCGCCGCCCGCACCGTCGGCGTCGAGGAGGCCTGGCGGCAGGTCCTCGCCAGCGCCGAGGACGGCCACCGCGCCGACCTCGACGAGGACGAGGTGGCGATGCTGATCTACACCTCCGGCACCACCGGCCGCCCGAAGGGCGTGGTCTGCCCGCACCGCCAGATGCTCGCCGCGCTGGACGCCATCCACGCCTGCCTCGGCTACCGCGAGGACGACGTGGTGCTGTGCCGGCTGCCGCTCTCCTTCGACTACGGCCTCTACCAGGCCCTGATGTCCGCCCTGGTCGGCGGCACCCTGGTGCTGGCCCGCCGCAGCGAGGACGTCGGGCTGCTCCGGCTGATCGAGCGCACCGGCGTCACCGTCGTGCCGCTGGTGCCCTCGCTGGCCCAGATGCTGACGCTGCTGCAGGGCAAGCTGCACCGGCCCACCCGGGTCCGGCTGTTCACCAACACCGGCGCCCGCCCCGGCCGCGCCGTGACGGCGGAGCTGCTGGAGGTCTTCCCCGGCTCCGAGTTCGCCTCGATGTACGGCATGACCGAGTGCAAGCGGATCTCCATCCTCGACCCGGCCGAGTACGCCGAGCACCCCGACTCGGTCGGCCCGCCGATCCCCGGCGACCGGGTCCGGATCCTCGCCGCCGACGGCACCGAGCTCGGCCCGCGGGAGACCGGCGAGATCGTGGTCGCCGGCCCGACCGTGATGGCCGGCTACTGGCGGATCCCGCTGGAGGAGCAGAACCGTTTCGTCCGCTGCCCCGACGGCTCGCTGGAGCTGCACACCGGTGACCGCGGCTGGCTCGACGAGGCCGGACGGCTGTACTTCGTCGGCCGCGACGACGACGTGATCAAGCGCCGCGGCATGCGGGTCGCCCTCACCGAGATCGAGGACGCCGCCGAACGCCTCCCCGGCGTCACCGCCGCCGTCGCGCTCCGCCCCGAACCCGAGGACGGCCCGCTGCTGCTGGCCGTGCACGGCACCCTCCCGCCGGAGCAGGTCCGGGCCGCCCTGGCCGGCCGGCTCGACCACAGCCGGATGCCCGACCGGGTCGTCCCGCTGGACACCGTCCCGCTGACCGCCAACGGCAAGCCCGACCGGGCCGCCGCCAAGCGCCTGGTCGACGCCGCCGCGGCGGCCGCCACGCCGGCGGACCACCACCGAAGCAACCGGACCACCACCGCATCCCCGAGGAGCAGCCATGAACCAGTCGCAGTTTGACCAGCTCGTCGAGCGGATCTGCTCCGTGCAGGTCACCGACTCCGAGACCCCGCTCGTCGACCTGGGCGTCGACTCGCTGCACACCATCGCCCTGGTGATGGCCGTCGAGGAGGAGTTCGGCATCGAGGTCGACCCCGACGCCCTCGCCGACCCGGCGCTGGCCTCCCCGGCCGGACTGTTCCGCTACGTGCAGGCCTGGGCCGCCGACGCCGCCCCGGCCCGAGTCTGAGGGAACGCCAGCCATGTGGACCGACACCAGACCCGCGGCCGAACTGCCCCGGCTGTTCGAGAAGGGCGGGGACGTCATATCCCTGGCGGGCGGACTGCCCGACCTGGACGTCCTCCCGCTGGGCGACATCTCCCAGCAACTCGCCCGGCTCGTCCGGCTCGGCGGAAAGCTCGCCCTGCAGTACACCACCCCGCACGTCGCCAAGGCCCTCGTCCCCGCCGTCGCCGACCTGATGGCCCGTGAGGACGGCCACGCCGACGCCGGCAACCTGATCCCCACCAGCGGCTCCCAGATGGGCCTCACCGCCGTCGCCCTGGCCCTCGGCACCCCCGGCGACACCATCCTGGTGCAGACCCCCGCCTACCCCGGCGCCACCGCCGCGTTCCGCACCGCCGGCCTCGACCTGCACGCCGTCGGCGAGGACGCCGACGGCCTCTGCCCGCAGCAACTGCGCACCACCGTCCGCGCGTTGCGGGCCGCCGGCCGCACCGTCCGACTGCTGTACGTCAACCCGACCTTCCAGAACCCGACCGGCGCCACCCTCTCCGTCCCGCGCCGCGCCGAGATCCTCACCGCCTGCCGCGAACTCGACCTGCTGCTGATCGAGGACAACCCGTACGGCCTGCTCGGCTTCGACGGCACCACCACCACGCTGTTCCAGGCCCTCGACCCGCAGCAGGTGGTCTACCTCGGCACCTTCTCCAAGATCTTCGCCCCCGGCCTGCGCTCCGGCTGGATCGCCGCCCCCGAACACCTGCGGTACGACCTCGCCCGGGTCGCCGAGATCATCTCGCTGTCGCCGTCCGCCCTCGCCCAGGGCGCCCTCGCCGCCTACTACTCCCGCTCCGGCTGGACCGGGCTGATCGACCGCTACCGGGACAGCTACCGCGAACGCTGCACCCTGATGGCCGACGCGCTGGACGCCGAACTCGGCGCCGACAGCCCCTGGACCTGGCAGCGCCCCGGCGGCGGCTTCTACCTCTGGCTGCGCCACCGCGACGGCGCCGACGCCACCCGCTACGCGCAGGCCGCCGCCGCCCACGGCGTGTCCTTCGTCCCCGGCGGCCACTTCTCGATCGACGGCGAGCACAACGACGGCCTGCGGCTGTGCTTCAGCAACGTGCCCCGCACGAAGATCACCGAAGCCGTCGCCCGGCTCGCCGCCGCACTGACCGAAACCCCGGACACCGCACGCGAGTCGGCGGAGGTGTCGGGATGACCGCCGCCGCCGTCGAGGCCGCCTGCGCCGTGGACTGGGCGGACTTCGGCCCGCTCCACCCGCTGGCCGGCTCCGACTGGCAGGTGTGGGGCGTCGGACTGCTCCGCAACGCCGGCTTCCCGGTCTCCGGCCTCGACCTGATCGGCGGCACCCGCGCCCCGGCCGCCGCCGCCCGGCTCGCCGCCGGCGACGGCACCGACGAGGACTTCGCCCTCGCCTACCGGGCCGACGTGGACGCCGAGGCCGCCCGGCTCGCCGCCCTCGCCACCGACCCCAAGCTCCGCCTCGCGATCGCCTGGCAGAACCGCACCGTCTTCCGCGTCCTCGACTCGCTCGCCGCCCCCGGCGGCAAGGAGACCAAGCGCCGCCAGCGCGAACGCACCCTCGCCATGTACTGGCTGCGCTACTGCGCCAAGGCCGAGACCATCGGCTTCTTCGGCCCCGGCGCCTGGATCGGCGTCGGCCGCACCCAGCAGGCCATCGGCATCGACCACGGCCCCGCCCTGGTCGCCGCCGCCCGCACCTCGCTGGAACGCTGGACGGTCGCCGCGATCGCCGACTGGATGGCCGAACAGCCCGGCGCCCGCTGGTGGTTCCCGCCGATGCTCCGCCCCGACGTCCACCTGGACGGCGAACAGCTGGTGCTCGCCAACCGCAAGACCGTCCGCCTCCGCCCCGAGGACGGTCAGGTGCTGCGGCTGGCCGACGGCGACCGCAACGCCGAGCAGATCGCCGACCTGCTGGTCGCCGACCACGGCTGGGACGCCGCGAGCGCCCGGGCCGACGTCGACAAGGTGCTCAACCGCCTGCTGCGGCAGCGGGTGCTCGGCTGGGACGCCAACATCCCGGTCGACGTCCGCGCCGAAGAGGTGCTGCGCCGCCGCGTCGACGCCATCGGCGACCCCGAACTGTTCGTCCGCTACGACGCGGTGCTCGCCGAACTCGCCCGCCACAAGGACGGGATCGACCGCGCGGAGACCGCCGAGCAGCTGGTCGCGGCACTGGACGCGCTGGACGCCTACTTCGTGGAGACGACCGGCCAGGCCGCCTCCCGCGAGGAGGGCAAGGCGTACGCCGGCCGCACCCTGCTCTACCAGGACACCCTGCGGGACTGCCGGATGGAGCTCGGCCGGGACTTCCTGGACGGCATCGCCCGCCCGCTCGCCCTGGTCGCCGACGCCGCCGACTGGTTCGGCAACCGGCTCGCCGAACTGGTCGAGGCCGAGGTCGTCGCCCTGGTCCGCAAGGCGGCCGCACGGCTGCGCCCCGGCACCGCCGTCACCCTGGCCGACGTCTGGCCGCAGACCCTGGCGCTGTTCTGGGGCGAGCACAACCACCCCGTCCAGCAGGCCGTCCGCGAGCTGGCGCTGAAATGGCGTCAGGTCATCGGCGAGGTGCCGGACGGCGCCACCCGGGTCGACCTGAGCGTCGACCGGATCGCCGACGCGGCGAAGCAGGTGTTCGCCACCGGACCGGTGCGCTCCCCGCACCTCGCGGTGCACAGCCCCGACCTGCAGGTGGTGGCCCGCTCGGCGGACGACGTCAACGCCGGCCGGCACCAGGTGGTGCTGGGCGAGCTGCACGCCTGCCTGGCCACCCTCGACCTGCCGTTCCTGGACTGGACCGCCGACAGCGGCACGCTCCGCGACAAGGTCAACCGGGCGATCGGCGGCGAACGGCTGGTGCCGCTGCTGCCGGTCGGCTGGAAGCGCAACAGCGGCCGCATGGTGCCCGCCCCGATCGGCGCCGGCGACCGGCTGATCGGCTTCACCCGCGCCCCGTTCGACCAGCGGGAGCGGATCGAGCCCGCCGTCGCCATCACCCTCACCGAGACCGACGGCACGCTCACCGCGACCACCTCCGACGGCCGCACCCGGACCCTCTCCGAACTGCTCGCGGTGCTGATCTCGATCATCGCCTGCGACGCGTTCAAGATCGGCCTGGACCGCCCGCACGCCCCCCGGGTCACCCTCGACGACCTGGTGCTGTTCCGGGAGACCTGGCGGCTGCCCGCCGCCGGCGTGGCCCTCGCGCCCAAGGCCGACCGGCACCGCGACTACCTGGCGGTGCGCCGCTGGGTCACCGGCAACGCCCTGCCCGACCGGGCCTTCGTCAAGTTCCCCGAGGAGACGAAGCCGTCCCTGGTCGACTTCACCAGCCCCACGCTGGTGCTCTCCTTCGCCAACCTCGTCCGCCGGGCGGTGCAGTCGGACCCCGACGCCAGGGTGACCGTCAGCGAACCGCTGCCGGCCCCCGAGGAGTCCTGGCTGCCCGACGCCGACGGCGAGCACTACGTCAGTGAGCTTCGGCTCCAGATCAGCCGAGAGGTGCCGGAATGACCGTGCTCGTCCCCGACGGCGCCGAGGTGCGGGCCCGCCCGCACCGTCCGTCGGACCCCGACATCGTCGCCACGATCGGCGGCACGCCGCTGGTGGCGCTGGACCGACTCTTCCCGCCCGCCCGCTTCCAGGTGTACGCCAAGTGCGAGCGGTTCAACCCCGGCGGCTCCATCAAGGACCGCGCCGCCAAGTCGATGGTCGAACAGGCCATCGCCACCGGCCGGATCGTCCCCGGGGTGTCCACCGTGGTGGAGTCCTCCTCCGGGAACCTGGGCATCGCGCTCGCCCAGCTGTGCAACTTCTACCGGCTCGGCCTGGTCATCGTGGTCGACCCGCGCACCACCCCGCAGAACCTCGCCATCATGCGGGCCTACGGCGCCCGGGTGGAGGTGGTCGAGCACCGCGACCCCGCCACCGGCGAGTTCCTGCCCGCCCGGATCGCCCGGGTCAAGCACCTGCTGGAGACCGTCCCCGACGCCTGGTGGCCCAACCAGTACGCCAACGAGGACAACTCGCGCGCCCACCGCGCCACCATGCGGGAGATCGTCGAGGCCCTCCCCGAGCCCCCCGACTACCTGTTCCTGGCCGCCGGCACCACCGGCACGCTGCGCGGCTGCGCCGAGTTCATCCACGACCAGGCCCTGCCCACCCGGGTGGTCGCCGTGGACGCCGTCGGCAGCGTGATCTTCGGCCCGCCGGAGCCCTGGGAGGCCTCGCACAAGCGCACCATCCCCGGCCACGGCGCGGCGGTCGTCCCGGCCCTGCTGCGCCCGGGCCTCGCGGACCGGGTGGTCAAGGTGACCGACTCGGAGTGCATCCGCGGCTGCCGCCGCCTGCTGGCCGAGGAGTCGATCCTGGCCGGCGGCTCGTCCGGCGCGGTGATCGCCGCGCTGACCCAGTCCGCGTCCTGGATCGAACCCGGCACCACCTGCGTCGCCGTGCTCCCGGACGGCGGAGACCGCTACCTCGACACCATCTACGACGACCAGTGGGTGGAGTCCTACCTCCGGCAGTACCTGCCGCAGACCGACCAAGAAAGGACCCAGTCATGAGGATCCTCGGCCGGGAGGACGTCCGGTCCGCGCTCGCGGACCTCGACTCCACCGTCGTCGACCTGGTCCGCAACGCCTACGTGCTGCACAGCCAGGGCAAGTCCGACCTCCCGTTCTCCACCTTCCTGCGCCCGCTGCACCGCTCCGACTCGCGGATCATCGCGCTGCCCGCCTACCTCGGCGGACCGGCCCCGGTGATGGGCCTGAAGTGGATCTCGTCGTTCCCGGAGAACGTCAACCGGGGCTTGCAGCGCGCCAGTTGCCTGTGCATCCTGAACGACCTGGAGTCCGGCTACCCGCTCGCCCTGATGGAGGGCAGCCAGATCTCCGCGGTCCGCACCGCGGCCGGCGCGGCGCTCGCCTCCGGGCTGCTGAACGCCGGGCGCGAGGTCCGCACGGTCGGCCTGGTCGGCTGCGGCACCATCAACAACCAGGTGGTGCACTTCCTCACCCAGGTGCACCAGGGCCTGCGGACGGTGCTGCTGCAGGACGCCTTCCCGGAGCGGGCCAGGGTGTTCGCCGCGGAGCTCGCCGCCGAGTACCCGGACGTCGAGTTCCGGGCGGTGACGCTGGGTCAGGCGCTGGCCGCCGACACGGTGTCGATCGCCACCACCGACTCCTCGTACTGGCTGGACCTCGCGGACCACCCGAACCGCCCCGACGGGCAGGTGATCCTGCACCTGTCGCTGCGCGACCTGTCGGTGGCCTCGGTGCTGGGCGCGGTCAACGTGGTCGACGACGCCGACCACGCGATCCGCGAGCAGACCTCGCTGCACAAGGCCGAGCAGCAGGCCGGGCACCGCCGCTTCGTCACCGCCGAGATCGGCGCGCTGCTCGACGGCACCGCCGAACTGCCCGACGCCCGCACCGTGGTGTTCTCCCCGTTCGGACTCGGCGTGCTGGACCTCGCGGTCGCCGAGGCGGTGCTGAACCACGCCGAGAAGCGCGGCCTGGGCACCGAGGTCGACGGCTTCGACCCGGGCAGCCACAAGGTCACCTCCAACCTCGCCGGGAGCGCGGCATGAGCCAGCTGTTCACCGAAGGCACCAGGGCCGTCGTCACCGGGGCGTCCCGGGGCATCGGCGCGGCGATCGCGCTGCACCTGGCCGAGCACGGCTGCGACGTCGCGCTCAACTACCGCTCCAGCGCCGGCAAGGCCGAGCAGCTGGCGGAGAAGATCGAGGGCCTCGGCCGCCGGGCGCTGCTGGTGCAGGCCGACGTCTCCGACGAGGCGCAGGTCGCCGCGATGTACAAGGAGATCCGCACCGCCTGGGGCGGTGTGGACGTCGCGGTCCTCAACTCGGGCATCACCGCCGACGGCCACTTCGCGGCGATGAGCGCCGCCAAGTGGCAGGAGGTGATCTCCACCAACCTGACCGGCGCGTTCCTGACGGCCCGTGAGGCCACCAAGCAGATGTACGCGAGCGGCGGGTCGATCGTCTTCATCGCCTCCACCTCGGGCATCGCCGGCCGGGTCGGCCAGGCCAACTACGCCGCCTCCAAGGGCGGGGTGATCGCGATGGCGAAGACCCTGGCCTACGAGGGCGCGCCCAAGGGGATCCGGGTCAACGTGGTGGCGCCGGGCTTCATCGACACCGACATGGTGAAGAAGGTGCCCCGCGCCCAGCTGAAGGAGGCCGCGGCGGCGATCCCGCTGGGCCGGATGGGCACCCCGGAGGAGGTCGCGCAGGCGGCGGTCTTCCTGGCCAGCCCGGCGGCCTCGTACATCACCGCCAAGGTGCTCACCGTCGACGGCGGGATGCTCTACAGCTGACCGCCCCGCAATCGAACTGACGTTCCATCAACTCCCAACGGAAAGGCACACCATGTCCACCGCCACCTTCGAGGACGTCCGGACCCAGGCCGAGCAGCGCCTGGAGAAGAACCTCAAGATCAAGTCGATGATCATCGACCGCCTGGGCCTGGACGCCGAGGCCGAGATCGTCTCCGACAACCAGCCGCTGTTCGGCCGCGGCCTGGAGATGGACTCGCTGGACACCCTGGAGATCGTCGTCATGATCAACAACGAGTACGACGTGCTGATCAGCGACGACGACTTCGAGGCCTTCGGCTCCATCAACGCCCTGGTCGACTTCATCGAAGCCCGCGAGGTCTGACCATGACCACCGCGATCGCCCCCGCCCGGGCCGCCGCCAAGGAGAAGCCGAAGACCTTCGCCTACTCCTCCGACGACATCAAGCGGATGCTGCCGCACCGCTGGCCGATGCTGATGATCGACCGCGCCTACGACGTGGTCCCCGGCGTCTCCGGACGCGGCGTCAAGAGCGTCTCGGTGAACGAGCCGTTCTTCGCCGGCCACTACCCCGACCACTCGATCATGCCGGGCGTGATGATCGTCGAGGCGATGGCCCAGCTGGTCGCCGTCGTCTACGTCGCCGAACTGCTGGAGGCCCCGGCGCCCGCCGCCGGGGACGAGCCCGCCGACCCGTCGGCCAGCGTCGGCTACCTCGGCTCGATCAGCTCGATGAAGTTCTCCCGGCTGGTCGTCCCCGGCGACCAGCTCACCCTGGAGGCCAAGCTCGGCCAGAAGCTCGGCGGCCTGCGCTCCGTCTCGGTCCGCGCCTCCGTCGGCACCGAACTCGCCGCCGCCGGCTCGCTGATCGTCACCACCGAACGCAAGGGCTGAGCCGCCCCCGTCCCCACGACCAGAGCAGACAAGGAGGTGTGGAATGTCCATCACGATCCGCCCGTACCAGGAGGGCGACGCGCATGACATCGCCGAGCTCTACAACCGTCACCGCGACAACCCCAACCCGGTGGCGGGCGGAATCACCGGCGACGAGCTCGAACGCGAACTCGCCGAACGCGACACCGCGACGTTCCTGATCGCCGTCGACGACGGCCGGGTGGTGGGCACCTTCGGGCTGTTCCACAGCACCGGACGGCGCTCCGCCCGGGCCGGCGAACTGATCGCCGACATGTTCTTCGTCGCCCCGGCCTACCGCAACGGCGTCATCACCGGACGGCTGTTCACCGAAGCCGTCGAATGGATGATGCGCTGCGGCTGCCTGGTGCTCCGACTGACCGTCAACCCGGCCAACACCGTGGCCTTCAAGCTCTACCGGCGGGTCGGCTGCGTCTCCGTCGGCGAGACCGTCCCCGGCGAGGACGGCAACGTCGAGCTGCACAACTACATCCCGCTGATCCTGCGCAGCGTCTTCCACGACCTCGACCCCGAGGCGCTGGCGGCGCTCGGACAGCTCAGCAGCTTCGGCAACGTCGCCGGCGGCCGGGACGACGAACTCCGGTCCGACGTACGGGTGGTGGACGGAATCCGGACCGTCGCCTACGCTCTGGCCCTCGGCGAGTTCAAGCTCACCGCCACCGTCGACGTGGACCGCGGCCTGATGCTCGACGCGGCGCTCACCACCCCCGACGGCGCCACCCGGCCGCTGCGGATCGCCGAACCGCCCTACGAGGTCCGGATCCAGGCGCCGGTCGAGCCGCACCGCTTCGGCGACAGCGGCCTCACCGCCGAACTGGACGCCGCCCAAGGCACCCTCACCGTGCACGCCGAGGGCCACCACGGACCGGTGTTCGTCTCCACCTGGCCCAGCGCCGAGGCCGACCGCTCGGCCGGCTGGCGCGAAGGCCAGGCCCGCGACCTGGAGATCCACCCCGTCGAACACGGCGTCCAGGTCCGCGAGACCACCGGCGGCAACCGGGTCACCGGCACCCTCACGCTCCACCGGGGCGTGCTGGAACAGCAGTTCACGTACACCACCCGGCCCGGCCGGATCTTCCAGACCGTCGGACTCCGCCAGGGCGACTTCACCCTGACCGGACCCGACACGACCACCGTCCGGCACCTGATCGGCACCGGCATCGGCGTCCGCGACACCTCCGAGGTGGTCGCCGCCGCGCAGACCGCCCCCGCCGGCTCCACCCTCGCCTGGACCGACGGCACCACCCGGATCACCCTCCCGGCCGGCCGGCCGGTCCGGCTGATCCACACCACCCTGGTCGAACGCCACCTGGAGCCCGACGCCGACGGCACCGCCCGCCTGCGCACCGAACTCCGCACCGGCGCCGGGCAGGAGAGCGCCACCGCAGTCCCCGCCACGCCCGAACCCGCCACCGGCGAACGGAAGCTGACCGTCAAGGCGAACGCCGGCGGGATCACCTCCTGGACCGAGAACGGCACGAAGGTGCTGCGCAGCCCCGCCCCCCGCACCCGCGCCTTCGGCTGCAACCCGCGCTGGAGCGCAGGCGCCTGGGTCACCCGGGAGCACCACCGGCACTCGCTCGCCACCGGCCTCGGCTGGGGCGTCCCGACCGCCCGCGAGTGGGAGCAGAAGCACCCGCTCGGCCTGGCCGCCCCGCAGGAGCGGATCAGCTGGGAGGTCACCGCCCCCGAGCAGGCCGCCGAGCCGGTCCGGATCGACGTCCACGCCCCGGGCGCGGACGAGGAGACGGTGCTCTGGCTCACCCCCGACACCCCGGCCGGCACCCCCGTGGTGCTGCACTCCGCCGGAACGCGCCGCGAGCTCGACTCCGCCGCCTTCCGGCAGGTCTGGGCGTCCACCGCAGCGGTCCGCCTCGGCAGCGACCACTGGCTGCACCTCGCGCCCGCCGACCCCGGCGCGCCCGGCGCGCCCGAGATCGTCCTGCGCACCACCTCCTCCGGACTGCTGATCGGCTGCGCGACCGCCGCCGGCGAGGCCGCCTGGCAGCTGTCCGTCCACCCCGCACCCGCGATCTGACACCCCAACAGCACCCTCGAAAGGACCACCGAAGCCATGACCACCACCGTTGCCGTGCGCACCGCGCAGGACGACTACACCACCGTCCGCACCGCCGTCGGCGTCTACCCGATCACCGCCCCGCTGGTCCGGATCTCCGGCGGCGACCGCTACGAGTTCCTCGACCTGTTCCTGGCCAAGTCCAGCGAGTACGTCGAGCCGGACACCGTCCGCGAGGCGCTGGCGCTGAACCAGGACGGCTCGCCGTTCGCGATCCTGCTGCACTTCGAGATCGGCGACGACTCCTGGCTGCTGCCCCGCACCCCGGTCTCCGCCGACGCCCTGACCGACTACCTGGAGGCGCTGGAGGCGCCGGCCGACGTCACCGTCGAGATCGCCCCCGAGGGCTGGGGCGCCACCGCCTTCGAAGGCCCGCAGGCCTGGGCCGCGGCGGCCGCGTTCGTCGAGTTCGACATCTCCGGCCTGACCCTGCACGGCGTCACCGAGGCCGTCGTCCCCGGGGCGGACGCCGCGCTCGCCCACCTCGCCCGGGTCGGCACCACCGGCGAGTACGGCTACCTGCTGCTGTCCAACGACCCCGAGGCCGGCCACCGCGCCGCCGTCGAGGCGGTCCTCGCCCAGGACGGCGCCGAGGTCGGCCCCGAGGGCCTGGCCCGGGTCCAGGCCGAGGCCGGCATGGCCGTCTACGCCGCGGGCTTCGCCGGCCTGCCGGTGCACGAGGCCGACCTGGCCTGGATGGTCGACTGGAACCGGATCGGCGAGTTCCTCGGCTCGGAGGAACTGGTCAAGCCCACCGCCGGGACCGCCCGCATCACCGCCCTCGCCGCCCCCGTCGGCGCCGCCTTCACCGCCGGCACCCCCGTCACCGCCGGCGGGCAGCAGGTCGGCACCGTGATCTGGCAGGCCCCGTCCGCCAACGCCGACGAGGAACTGGTCGTCGCCCTGCTCGACGCCCCGTTCTGGGTCCCCGGCCTGGAGCTCTCCGCCGACAACGAGAACGGCGCCGCCACCCCGGTGCGCACCGTCACCCAGCCCCGCGTCATCGCCCGCTCGCTGACCACCCGGATCCACTGATGACCAAGACGACCGAACGCATCGCCCTCACCGGCCTGGGCCTGATCACCGGCGCCGGCGACGACGTCGAGAAGAGCTGGGCCGCCATCTCCCAGGGCGTCTCCGGCATCCGGACCAACACCCTCTTCGACACCACCGAACTGCTCACCGACTGGGCGGGCATGGTCACCGCCGAGCAGCCCGCCGACCTGGACCGCTGCTACGCCCTGGCCGCCACCGCGATCCGCGAGGCACTGCGCAACTCCGGCCTCGACCTGGACACCGTGGACCGCGACCGGGTCGCCGTGGTGGTCGGCTCCAGCCTCGGCGCGATGCCCACCCTGGAGACCGTGCACAGCGGCCTGGTCAAGGACGGCGTGCTCGACGCCGTCCAGGCCGCCGGCTCCCAACTCCCGTGCGTGGGCGACTACATCGCCGCCGAGTTCGACCTGCGCGGCCCCCGCGTGGTGCTGTCCAACGCCTGCGCGGCCAGCGCCGTCGCCCTCGGCTACGCCGCCGAACTGCTCTGGAAGGGCGAGGTCGACTACGTCATCTGCGGCGGCGTCGACCCGCTGGCCCAGCTCTCCGCGTACGGCTTCTCCGCCCTCGGCGCGCTCGACCCCGAGCCGTGCGCGCCGATGTCCGCCTCCACCGGGCTCACCCTCGGCGAGGGCGCCGGCTTCATGGTGCTGGAGTCCGCCGAGCGGGCCGCCGAACGCGGCGCCGCACCGCTCGCCGAACTCGGCGGCTACGGCCTCTCCTGCGACGGCTACCACCAGACCGCCCCCGACCCCAGCGGCAAGGGCGCGGCCGCCGCGATGGCCCAGGCCCTGCAGACCGCCGGACTCGCGCCGGAGGACGTCGACTACGTCAACCTGCACGGCACCGGCACCCCCGCCAACGACGTGTCCGAGCCCAAGGCCGTGAAGCTGCTGTTCGGCGCCGAGGTGCCGCCCGCCAGCTCCACCAAGTCGATGCTCGGCCACACCCTGGGCGCGGCCGGCGCGGTCGAGGCCATCGTCTCCACCATGGCGATCGACCGGGGCGTCATCCCGCCGACCGTCAGCACCCGCGGCGTCGACTCACCGTTCGGGCTCGACATCGTCCCGAACACCGGCCGGCCCGCCCCGCTCGAAGTGGTCGCCTCCAACTCCTTCGCGTTCGGCGGCAACAACGCCACCGTCGTCCTCAACAAGCCCGGCCGGCCCGCCCGTTCGGCCCGCCACACGCAGCCCGTGCACCACGTGGTGGTCACCGGCGTGGCCGGCCTGGCCGGCTCGGCCGGCTCCACCGCCGAGCTGACCGCCGCCCTCGCCGAAGGACGGGTCGGCTTCGACACCCTG
This sequence comes from Kitasatospora sp. NPDC059646, assembly GCF_042734615.1. NCBI lineage: Bacteria > Bacillati > Actinomycetota > Actinomycetes > Kitasatosporales > Streptomycetaceae > Kitasatospora > Kitasatospora sp. NPDC059646. Next base: position 21,154 of record NZ_JBHWDS010000022.1, on the reverse strand, counting down.
GAGCAGGTCGCCGGCCTCGGCGAGCGCCCGATCGGCCGGATCGACGTCAAGGCCGTCGCCAAGCGCCTCAACCCCAGCAAGGCCCGCCGGATGGACCCGCTGGGCGTGCTCGCCGCCGGCGCCGTCGGCGACCTGTACGAGCGGTACGGCAAGCCGTCCCGCGCCGAGGCCGAGGGCACCGGCATCGTGTTCGCCACCGGCTACGGCCCGGTCACCTCGGTGCTGGACTTCCACCGCGGCGTCCTCACCAAGGGCATCACCGGCGCCAACCCGGCGACCTTCGCCAACACCGTGGTCAACGCCGCCGCGGGGCACGTCGCGATGCTGCACCGCTACCGCGGCTACACCGCCACCATCGCCAACGGTGGCACCTCGTCCGTCCTCGCCCTCCAACTGGCCGCCCGGGTGATCGCCCGCGGCATGGCCGACCGGATCATGGTCGTGGTCGCCGACGAGTTCCCCGAGCAGGCCCTGGCCACCCAGGCCCGGCTGCCCGGATACGCGAAGACCGCGCACGTCGTCCCCGGCGGCGGCACCGGCACCGTGCTCTCCGAGGGCGCGGCCGCCATCCTGCTGGAGTCCGAGGCCTCCGCCGCCGCCCGCGGCGCGAACGTCCTCGCGGACGTGCGGGGCTTCGGCGCCTCCGGCGAACCGGCCGGCATCGGACGGATCGGCCGAGACGGCGAGGCCTGGGCCCGCGCCCTGCGCGCCGCCCTCGCCGAGGCCGACTCCGCACCCGGGCAGATCGACACCGTGGTCTCCGCCGCCTCCGGCTACCGCCTGGTCGACGTCGCCCAGTCCCGGGCCCTGGCCCTGGCCGGCCTCGCCGACCGCCCCACGGCCACCCCCAAGGCGCTGATCGGCGAGACCTACGGCTCGGCCGGCGCCCTCGGCCTGGTCGCCGCCCTGGCCGGCGACGCCCCCGCCGGACGCCTGCTGCTGTCCAGCTTCGCCTACGGCGGCTCCTACGCTGCCGCGGTGCTCGACGCGAGGCCGTGATGGGCGCCGTACGAGAGGCCCTGCGGGCAGCGGGGAGCTGGCTGGACGGCGGCACGCCGACCGACCCGCTGCCCTGGGCCCGCCAGTTGGGCCCGGTGCTCGCCGCGGCGGGACGGGCCGGCGAAGGACCGGCCGCCACCGCGGCGGGAATCCGGCCGGCCCGCACCGCCCCGCGGGCCGGCGGGGACTGGCTGGAGGAGCAGCGCCCGGAGACCGACCTGGTCGAACTCCGCGCCACCGGCGGCGCGGCCCCCGCGACGGCGGCCGCGCCCTCCCGGACGCCGGAGCCGGTGCCCGGCGGGGCCCCGGACTCCGGCCGGGTGCCGGGCGGCGGCCCGGCACCCACCCCGACGCCCCGTCAGCCCGTGCTGGCCGCATTTGGTCTGACGGTCCGGAGGGCGACGGCGCAGGCGCTGTCCCGCCCCGCGCAGCCCGGCCGCCCGTCCCCCGCCCGCCCCGCGCCGCTCACCACCGCGGCCCGGCGCGGGAACCCGGACGAGGAGGCGGCCATCGACTGCCTCGTCACCCGGCACCCGCACCTGCCGCGCGACCGGATGGGCCACCGGCTGAACGACGCCGGCCGGTGGCTGATCACCGAGGCCGTGGCGAGCCTGCACGGGGTCCGGCCGAGCCCTCGCGAGCTTGCCCGCGACGAGCACCGCCGGTGGAGCCTGCCGGACCTCGGCCTGACCGCCTCGGTCGCGCACTGCGCCGAGTACTCGACCGTGGCGCTGGTGTCCGGCCAGACCGTCGGCGTGGACCTCCAGGACCACCGGGACCGCCCGTACGCGATGCAGTGGCTGGGCGCGCTGCTCGGCCGCCCGGACGGCGAGCCCGCCACCATGCGGGACTTCGCCGAGTGCGAGGCGCTGATCAAGGCCTCGCACCTGCGCAAGGAGACCTTCGCCGGCGTCCGGCTGCCGGACTGGCGGCCGGGCTGGCGCCCCACCAACACCGGCCACCTGGTGCGCTCCGCCGACCTCGGCCACGGCCTGCACCTGGCCCTGGCCACCGACGCCCCCGCCGCCGTCCGCTGGTGGTGGCAGCCGGAGCCGTCCGCCCCCGCCGTCCGCACCGAGGCGGTCACCGTGGAGGCCGCCGCGTGAACGCCACGGCCGACGCGGACGCCGGGGGAGCGGTCGCGGCCCGCGCCTGCTCGCGGTGGGACTGCTCGACCGAAGCCGCCGGCCCGCAGCCCGGCGCCGGTTCGGCCCCGGCACCGGCCGGAGCCGGCCCCGCCCGGCGCGAGGCGGCCGCCGGCGCCTGTTCGCGGTGGGACTGCCTGCCCGTACCCGCCACCCCGACCGAGGACCTCGCCGCCCCGACCCTGGAGCCCGTCGCATGACCCCGACCGCCACCGCCGCCCCCGCCCCGGCCCGTGCCTACACCCGGCGGATCTCGCAGATCGAGCGCGGCTACCTGAACGCCAACGCCACCGGCACCCCGCAGCTGATCCAGATGGTGATCGAGGGCGAGGGGCGCATCGACCCGGACCGGCTCGCCGACGCCGTGCGGCGGTCCACCGCCGCCAACCCCGGTCTCGCGGTCCGCCGCAAGGGCCCCAACTGGCGGGCCGGGGAGACCCTGCCGCCGATCACCGCGCTGCCCGCCGACGCCGGCTTCGACCACCCGTTCTTCCACCGCGACCTGGACGTGGTCGCCGGACCGGTCTGCGAACTCGGTCTCGCCGACGGGCCGGTGACCCGCCTGGTGGTGCGCGCCAGCCACATCGTCACCGACGGCCGGGGCCTGCGGCACTGGATCGAGGACCTGTTCCGCGCGCTGCGCGGCGAGGACACCGTCGGCGCGGACTCCACCGTCGACGACACCCACTTCCGCACCGCCGCCGCCCCCGTACCGGCCGCCCCCGTCCCGGCCCGGGTGGAAGGGTTCCCGGCGATCCTCGGGCAGGGTCCGGCGGACGGCACCGCGCTGTGGCTGCGCCGCTCCGTCGCGGCGGCCCCGTCCGCCGTCACCGCCCGGATCGGCGCGGCCGTGTCCCGCCTGCTGGCCGGCGACAGCGGCCGGCTGATCATCCCGGTGGACCTGCGCCGCCACGACCGCGAGGTGCGCTCCACCGCCAACCTGACCTCCCAGCTGGTGCTCGACCTGCACCGCGAGGACCGCTGGAACCGGCTGCACAGCCAGCTGCTGGCCGCGATGCTCCGCAAGCGCGAAGTCGCCTCCCTGGAACGGGACTTCCTGCGCAACAACCCGTTCGCGAACTCGCTGCGGGAGGCCCAGGAGCTGGACGGCACCCGCTTCCCGTGCACCGCGATCCTCACCGACCACGGCCGGATCGACACCGAGCTGTACCGCACGCCGGACTTCCGTCCCACCGACTGCTTCACGCTGCCGATGCTCGTCCCGTACGCCGAGATGTTCCTCAGCACCTGCCAGCTCGACGGCCGCACCGAACTCACCCTCTCCTGCCGCAACCGGCCCGACGCCCGCCCGGCCGCCGAGGCCGTCCTGGACGAGGTCGAACGCGCCCTGCTCGCGGCCGAGTGACCCGGCCGACCCCTCCTCCCGCCGATGAAGGACCTGCGAAGATGCCCACCAAGCAGCCCGCCCGCAGCACGGTGAACGCGGCCAAGGGCAAGACCCGCCGCAAGCCGGGCCCGGCCCGCAAGCCCGCCGCGAAGCCCGCCACCGCCACCGCCACCGCCGCGAAGCCCGCCGCCACCGCCGCGAAGAAGCCCGCCACCCCGAGGACGGCCGCCGCCTCCCGGCCGGCCGCCGAGCCCGCGCCCGAGGAGGCCGGCACCGCCGTCGCCGTCGCGGAGCCCGGGACGGCCCCCGCCGCCGAACCGCCGGCCGGGCCGCCCCCCGGCCAGGGCGACGCCCCGTCGAAGACCGCGCTGATCACGATGGCCGTCGCCATCGCCGGCGGCTTCATCGCGCTGCTGGACACCACCATCGTCAACGTCTCCATGCAGGAGACCACCGCCCGGTTCGGCGGCATCAACCAGGTGCAGTGGGTGGTGACGGCCTACCTGCTGGCGCTGGCCGCGACCATGCCCGCCACCGGCTGGCTGGCCACCCGGTTCGGCACCAAGCGGGTGTTCGCCGCGGCGACCGCCCTGTTCGCCCTCGGCTCGCTGGGCTGCGCCGCCGCCCAGTCGCTGGACCAGCTGATCGCGGCCCGCGGCCTGTCCGGCGCCGCGGCCGGCATCCTGACCCCGGCCTCGACGATCCTGCTGACCCGCGGCGTGCCGCGCGAGCACCTGGCCAAGGTGCAGGGCCTGAACGGCTCGGTGATGCTGATCGGCCCGCTGCTCGGTCCGACCATCGGCGGCCTGCTGGTGGCCTGGGGCGGCTGGTCGGCGGTGTACGTGGTGAACATCCCGTTCTGCGCGCTCCTGCTGTTCGCCGCCGTCCGCCGGGTCCGCAAGGACGCCCCGCCGGCCGGCAGCGCCAAGCCGCTGGACCTGCTGGGCCTGGTCTCCTCGGCGACCGCCACCGTCTCGCTGGTGCTGGCCATCCACGAGTACGCCGAGCAGGGAGCGAAGGCGACCGCGGCGCTGCTGGTGCCGCTCGGCCTGGCGGTGGTCGGCGCGGCGGTGTTCGTGCGGCGCGAGCTGACGGCGAAGCACCCGCTGCTCGACCTGCGGCTGTTCCGCATCCCGGTGTACGCGACCGCCGTGGTGAACATCTTCTGCCTGGGCTTCGTCCTGTACTCGCCGATGATGCTGATCCCGCTGTACTTCGAGGACGCCCGCGGCGAGTCCGCGGTGGCCACCGGCCTGCTGATGTCCACCGGCGGCCTGGGCGTGGTGACCGCCGCCTGGCTGTCCCGGGTGCTGCTGCGGAAGATCGGCGGCGGTGCGACCGTGCTGATCGGCATCTGCCTGACGATGGTCGCCACCGTGCCGATGACCGGCCTGACCGGCACCACCGCCTACCCGCTGATCTGCGGCAGCCTGGTGATCCGCGGCCTGGGCACCGGCCTGACCATCGTGCCGACCATGACCCGGGCGTTCCAGTCGATCCGTCAGGAGTCCATCCCGGACGCCTCCTCCCAGCTCAACCTGACCCAGCGGATCGGCGGCGCGCTGGCCATCGCGGTGGTCACCGTGGTGCTCACCGACTCCGCCCGCAGCCACCACGGCATGGTGCCGGCGGCGTTCGCGCACTCCTTCGGCTGGCTGCTCGGGGTCTACGGGCTGACCCTGCTGCCCGCCCTGGCGCTGCTCCTGGCGGACCGCCGGGAGAAGCGCCGGCAGGCGGCCTGACGGAACGTCGGCGGACGCCCGCGGTCAGCGCGTGGCGGGGAGCCAGCCGTCCTGGACGGCGTGCACCCCGGCCTCGAACCGGCTGCGGGCGTCCAGGCGTTCCATCAGGTTGGCGGCGAACCGGCGGGCGGTGCGCGGGGAGACGCCCATCCGCTTGGCGATCGCCTCGTCGGTGTGGCCCTGGGCGAGCATCTTCAGCACGGCCAGCTCGTGCGGGGGCATCTCGTTCTCGTCGCAGCACCGGGGCGCGTCGCCGACCGGGACGGCGTTCGCCCACACGCCCTCGAACAGGGCGCACAGCGCGGCCACCGTGCCCGCGCCGCGCAGCACCACCGCGCCGGCCCGGGCGTCCTCGGTGTCGATCGGCAGCACCGCCTGCTGCCGGTCGAAGATGATCATGCGGATGGGGAGCTCCGGCACCGTGCGGACCTGGCCGCCCTGCAGGTTCAGCCAGGTCACGTGGTCCAGGGTCGGCCGGTGGTTGCGGACGCTGTCCAGGTAGACGGTGCGCATCTGCACGCCGCGCTCCAGCAGCGCCGCGTTCGGCTGCCGGCTGGCCCGCAGGTCCTCCTCGCTGTGGGCGCCGCCGGGGGCGAAGGTCGCCACCTCCTGGCGCACCGACCCGGCCAGTTCGGCCAGCCGCTCGCGGATCATCTCCGGCCCGGCCAACTGCTCGGAGGACGCGTCGGTGGCGGTCGGCCGGAACGCCGAGCACTCCGCGATCAGCTGGGCCGCCGCGGCCCGCGAGGCCTCCACCCGCAGCTGCTGGGCGGCCAGTTCGGCCTGCTGACGGGCCAGCAGGACCTCCATCGCCGTCTCCGGGCCGACCGCCCGGAACCCGATGCCCTCCCGGGCCGACGGCTGGATCAGGGCCAGTTCGCTGAGCCGGTCGAGTCCGGTGCGGACTCTGTCCTCGCTCAGCCCCAGGGCTCTCGCGAGCGCGGCCACCCCGGCCTGCGGATCGGCCAGCATCCGGCGGTAGATGGACTCGGCCTCCGCATCGAGCCCCAGAACGTCCAGCATGGATCGGTCCCCGTTTCGATCAGCGCCAGTAGATGAGGTCTACATCATTTCCTGAGCTTACTGACACACGGCAACCACATACCGGCCCTTGTCTTCCGGTGAGATGTCAGGACAACGGCGGCCGGGACACGACCGGATGAAACGTTCGGAGGCCCGTCAGGCCGCTGCGGTGACCGGCAGTTGACTGCCCGTCACGACGTCGCCGTCGGCCGGCTCCGGCAGCAGCCGGGAGCAGTCCCGGACCAGGCTGTGGAACGAGAACAGCGCCGCCGCCTCCTGCCGGACCAGGTTGTTCTCGAACAGCGCGTCGAGGCAGCACTCCACCTCGTCCGCGCTCAGCCCGGTCACCGCCGCCGCCCGGTCCACGTCGAACGAGCCCGCGGGCTGACGGCACATCAGGCGGCTGAAGCGCCGCTGCGCCAGATCCAGGTACTGGTACGAGGCGCGCAGCAGTGCCATCAGGTCGCGGTCCGCGGTGCGCAGGCAGCGCGCCCGCCGGTCCGGGTCGGCCAGCCGCTCCGCCAGGTCCGCCACCGTCCAGGCCGGACGGTCCCGCAACCGGGTCGCGGCGATCCGCACCGCCAGCGGCAGGTAGCCGCACAGCGCCACCGCCTCCGCCGCCCGGGCCGGCTCCCGGCCCACCCGGCGCTCCCCGGCCACCCGGGCGAACAGCTCCACCGCGTCGCCCGGCGGCAGCACGTCCAGCGGCAGTGCCACCGAGCCGTCCAGCGCGCTCAGCTTGCGGCGGCTGGTCACCAGCACCAGCGTCTCGCCGGCGCCCGGAAGCAGCGGGCGCACCTGCGCGCTGTCGGCCGCGTCGTCGAGCACCAGCAGGCAGCGCCGGCCGGCCAGCCGGGAACGCCACAGCGCCGAGCGCTCGTCCAGCGACGCCGGGATCTGCTCCTGCCGCAGGCCGTCCGCGCGCAGCAGCGCGGCCAGCGCCCGCAGCGGCGACACCGGCGGCCGGGTCTCGTCGAAGCCGTCCAGGGCGGCGAAGAACTGGCCGTCCGGGAAGTCCCCGGTGGTCCGGTGCGCCAGGCGCACCGCCAGCGTGGTCTTGCCGACCCCGCCCATCCCGTCGATCGCGAGCATCAGCGGCGAACCCGCCGTCCGGCGCGCCACCGCCTCCTGCAGCAGCGCCAGTTCGGCGGACCGGCCGGTGAAGTCCGCCAGGTCGTGCGGCAGGCAGTTCGGGTGCGGGCCCGGCGCCGCGTCCTCGGCGGCCGGCGCGCGCACCTCCACCGGGCCGGGCGCGTCGTGCACGCCGGGCGCGTCCGCGAGGATCTCCGCCTGCAGCGCCCGCAGTTGGGGGCTGGGCTCCAGGCCGAGCTCGTCCGCCAGGAAGCGGCGGCCCTCGTCGTACACCGCCAGCGCGTGCGCCTGCCGGCCGCTGCGGCACAGCGCCGTCATCAGGCTCCGCCGCAGCGAGTCGCGCAGCGGGTACTCGGCCAGCAGCGCCGTCAACTCGCCCACCAGCGAAGAGGTCTCACCGACCTTCAGGCGCAGCGCCATCAGGTCCTCGAGCGCGGTCAGCCGCTGCTCGTTCAGTTTCACGGCCGCGCTGGTCACCGCCGGGCAGTGGATGCCGGCGAAGGCCTCGCCGCGCCACAGGTCCACCGCGGACTGCAGCAGCCGGATCGCCTCCGGGAACCGCCCGTCCCGCTCGGCGGCCCGGGCCTCCCGCACCTTGCGGGTGAACCGGTGCGCGTCCACCGCGTCCTCGGGCACCACCAGCCGGTACCCGACGTCCACCGTCACCAGCCGGTGCTCGCCGACGGCCAGCACCCGTCTCAGGTCGCGGATCGCGTTGTGCACCTGCGGTCTGGCCGACGGCGGCGGGTCCTCCCACAGCTCGTCCACCAGAAAGTCCATCGGCACCACCCGGCCGGTGTTCAGGAGCAGCAGCGCCAGGAGTCTCTGCTGCCGCATGCCCCGGACGTCCACCAGGACGCCGCCCTGGCGCGTCTCCAGCGCGCCCAGGACCAGGAATTCCATCGTCTTCACCCCCGTGAGTGCGATCGGTCGGACGGTTCGGATGTGCTGCGCGGGGCTCAGCCGCCCCAGGTGACGTCGCCGTTCGGGCCGACGACCGGGCTCGGGGCGTCCACGGCGGCCGCCACGGCCGGGCCGGGGTTGCCGGGGGCCCGGCCCCAGGTGACGTCGCCGTTCGGGCCCACGACCTGGTCCGGGCCGTCCGCGGCGGCCTTCACGGTCAGGCCGGGGTCCGCGGGCAGCTGGCCCCAGGTGACGTCGCCGGCGACATTCCCGGAGTATTCCACCGACGTCGCCGAAATGGCCACGGCGGCAATTGTGGCGACCGAGAAAGCGACCAGCTTCGAGACACGGGTGACCATCACGGGAATTCTCCTGAAGGCTTGTGGTGATTTCCTCCGGGGTGGTTTCCCGGAGTTCCGGCCGGCGGCTGCTCCCGCCGACGACCACTACTGTGCTGCACCCGCGGCCCGGAGGGAACAGGTGTCGGCTGGACGGAACATGCACTGTCCTAAGCCGTCCACGGTCCGGCTACTCGAACCCCCACCAAGGCCCCGGTACAAGGGCCGCCCCCACCGTCAGCACGGCGAAACCGGCCAGCCCGGGCTCCGCCTCCACCGCCCGCAGGACCACCCGCGCGGCCCGGCCCTCCGCCTCCGCCAGGCTCTCGGCCAGGCTGAACACCCCCACCGTGACCTCCCCCGACGCCGCCGGGTGGACGCTCACGTGCTCCACCGCGTCCCGGTCCTCCGCATGGGAGCGGACCAATTCCGCCAGGTCCGGAGGAACACCTCGGCCGGCCGGTGCGCGAAGCCTCGCATGAACCAGATACATGCTCCCATAGTGGGCTCCGCCATTAGGTGCGCGAACGATTTCGCGCTGGTCGCTTTATGCCATGTCATAAACCGACCAGGGGAACACAGGTGAAAACTGCGGGAAGATCGCGGGACGGGGCGGTGCCCCGCAGCTCAGTGCGCCCCGGTGCCGCCGCTCTCCAGGAACCGGCCGAGCGGCAGCGTCGCCGCGCCCAGCGTCACCGCGTCCGGGCCCAGCTCGCTGAGGGCGACGACGGTGCGGGAGCGCGGGAAGGCGAGGGCGTGGCGGGTCGCGGACTCCTGGATCGCGGGGAGCAGGCGGGGGCCGAGCAGCAGGCCGGCCCAGCCGCCGATGACGACGCGCTCGGGGGCGAAGAGGTTGACCAGGTCGGCGACGGACGCGCCGAGCAGTTCGGCGGCCTCGTCCAGCAGGGCGACCGCGTCGGGCCGGCCGGCGTCGGCGGCGCGCAGCAGGGCGGCGAGGCCGGCCTTGTCGCCGGTGCCGGGGAGGGTGCCGTCCCAGCGCTCGACCAGCGCGGCGGCGCCGACGTACGCCTCCAGGCAGCCGCGGGAGCCGCACCGGCAGGGGCGGCCGCCGACGTGCACCTTGGTGTGGCCCCACTCGCCCGCCGAGCTGCTCGCGCCGCGGAAGCGGCGGCCGTCCGCCACGACGCACGCGCCGATGCCGGAGCCGACCAGCGCGACCACGGCGTCCCGGCAGCCGCGGCCCGCCCCGAACCACATCTCGGCCTGGCCGAGGGTCTTGGCGCCGTTGTCGACGTGCAGCGGCAGCGGGGTGCGGGCGCGCAGCAGGCGGCCGAGCGGGACGGCGTCCCAGCCGAAGGTCTGGCCGTGCACGACGGCGTCCGCGCCGGGGTCGGCACCGTCGCCCTGTTCGACGATGCCGGGGACTCCGATGCCGACCCCGAGCACGCTCCGGGCGGGGACGCCCGCGGCGTCCAGGACGTGCGCGAGGCCGGCGGCGATCAGCCGGACCACCCGGCCGGGGTCCGGTGCGTCGGCCGACGGCCGGTCGGCGGAGGCGAGTTCGTTCAGCGCGAGGTCGAACAGGGTGACCCGGACCTGGGTCTCGCCGACGTCGACGCCGATCAGGTGGGCCCGGCCGGGGGAGACCCGGAGCAGGATCCGCGGCCGCTTGCCGTCGGACTCGACGGAGCCGCACTCCTCGATCAGCCCGTCGGCGAGCAGGTCCCCCGTCACGTTGGTGATCGACCCGGCACTGAGCCGGGTGGCGCACCCGAGTTCCTGCCGGCTGAGCGGACCGTGGAAGTACAGGTGGCGCAGCAGCGTCGAGCGGCTGGCGCGGCGCAGGTCGCGGACGGTCTGCTGGCCTCGGGTTGTCATGGGTGTGGTGTCCTCCTCCGGCGCGAATCTACGCGTTCGCGCCGCCCGGCCCGACGCCGCGGGCCGCCCGCCCGACGGGCGGCGCCCGGACGCCGGCGGGCCCCGGGAGCGGGGTGCGCTCCCGGGGCCCGGTCGCGAGGCGACTGTCCACAGGCCTGTGGACGACTCCTCCGGCGGAGGGTCAGCGGCCCTGGAGGGCCTTGACGTTGTCGCCGAAGGTCCAGCCCTTCGAGCCGTCCCAGTTGATCGACCAGTCCATCAGGCCCTTCAGCTGGCCGTTGAAGGCGCTCCAGGACTGGCTGACCAGGCTGGGGGCCATGTAGCCGCCGCCCGCGCCGGGCTGGGCGGGCAGGCCCGGGACCTGCTTGTCGTACGGGACCTTGATGGTGGTGCCCTGGATGGTCAGGCCGTTGTTCAGGCAGGTGGTCTGCGCGGTGAAGCCCTGCACGGTGCCGGCCGAGTAGGAGTCGCCGGAGCAGCCGTACATCGAGCCGTTGTAGTACTGCATGTTCAGCCACCAGAGCCGGCCGTTGTCCACGTACTTCTTGATGATCGGCAGGTACGCGCCCCAGATCGAGCCGTAGGTGACGCTGCCGCCGGTGACGTACGCGGTCTCGGGCGCCATGGTCAGGCCGAAGCCGGCCGGCATCTGGGCCAGCACGCCGTCGATGATGCGGATCAGGTTGGACTGCGAGGCGGACAGCGTGCCGATGCTGCCGCTGCCGGACAGGCCGGTCTCGATGTCGATGTCGATGCCGTCGAAGTTGTACTTCTTCAGGATCGGCACGACGGTCGCCACGAACCGGTCGGCGACCGCGCTGGAGCTCAGGTCGATGCCCGCGGCGGCGCCGCCGATCGACATCAGGATGGTCGCGCCGGAGGCCTTGGCCTGGCACATCTCGGCGGGGGTGGAGACCTTGACGCCGGCGTCCATGCCGTCCTGCCACAGCACGGTGCCGTCCGAGAGGATCACCGGGAACGCGGCGTTGATGACGTTGTAGCCGTGCGCGGCCATCCGGCTGTCCGTGATCGGGGTCCACCCCATGCCCGGGTGCACGCCGTTGGAGGCGCCGTCCCAGTTCTCCCAGTAGCCCTGCAGCACCTTTCCGGCCGGCCGGGGCTTGGTCGGGCAGGTGGCGTCACCGGAGGTCGGGCTGCCGGACGGGCTCGACGACGGGCTGCCCGAGGCGCTGCCCGAGGGGCTGCTCGACGGGCTTCCGGAGGGGCTCGACGACGGGCTCGACGACGGGCTGGACGAAGGGCTGCCGGACGGGCTGCTGCTCGGCGAGGGGCTGCTGCCGCCGGGGCCGACCAGCGAGACGTCGTCCGCGTAGTAGGCGGGCTGGCCGTACCAGCCGTGCACGTAGACCGTCACCGAGGTGGTGCTCGCGCCGGTGGTGAAGCCGACGCTGAGCTGGCCGTACGAGGCGTTGCCGGCCGTCCAGGTGGACGGGGCGGTGGTGAGGCCGGTGCCGGTCGCGCCCAGGTAGACGTAGCTGCCCTGGACGAAGGCGCTCAGCGTGTACTGCGAGTTCGGCTGGACGCTGACGGTCTGGCTGCACTGGGCGGTGTCCTGGCCGGTGGGGGTGGCCTTGAGCGCGGAACTGCCGGAGTGCACGGGGCTGCTGACGGCCGAGCCGGAGCCGCCGGTGCAGGTCCAGCCGGAAAGGCCGTCCTCGAAGCCGGAGTTGGCCACCAGGTTGGTGGTGGCGGCGCCGGCCGTGACCGAGCCGGCCACGGCGAGGCCGGTGCCGACGACGGCGGCCGCGCACACCCCGGCGAGGGAGCGCTTCAGCACGGTCGGGCCGGACTGCGGGCGGTGCGGGTGCACTGCGCGTGCCACGGCCGCCTGCTGCGGGCGTGGGGAACGCGACCTCCGACGGAACATGTGGTGCTCCCTTCCCGCCGAGCGCCATGGGCGTGGCCATGCGCGTGGGGGCGTGACGCCCGGCTCTGGGTGAGGTGGGGGACAGGTGGGGCTGTGCGACCGGATCGTAAAAGCGCTGGCAAGACGCGTCAATAGGTCTGGACCAAAGGCAAGGGTGGTCTGGACCATGCGCGAGGGGCAGGTCGCTTCCGCCCCGAAGTGCCCTGCCGCACAAGCAGCGTGGACCCTGCTTCCGTGCGCCCTTGGGGCGCTTCGGCGCGCTGCGGCAAGCTGGCAACGGCCCCGGACACCGAATGGAAGAGCCCCGGACGTGGACTGCCGCAACCCCGCCGGCCTGCTGGCCGAAGCCTGCTCCGCCGCCGGCCGCCCGAGCGCCGGCGCGGAACTCATCCGGGCCGGTGAGAACACCCTGTGGCGGCTGCCCGGCAAGGTCGTCGCCAGGGTCGGCCGCGTCGGCCAGACCGCCGTCGCGGCACGGGAGTTGGCGGTGGCCCGCTGGCTGCACCGGCACCGCGTCCCGGCCGTCCGGCCGCTCGCCGAACCGCCCGGCCCGATCGAGGTCCACGGCCGGCCCGTCACCTTCTGGCACGAACTGCCTCCGCACCGGCACGCGACCGCCCCCGAACTGGCGGCCGCCCTCCGCCGGCTCCACGAACTGCCGCCGCCCGCCGGGGGGTTGGAACCGATCGACCCGTTCGTCCGGCTCGCCGCCCGGATCGACGGCGCGGCCACCCTCGGCGCCCCGCAGCGCCACTGGCTGCACGACCGGCTCGCCGACCTCCGCACCGCCTGGCACGAACTCGACCGGGCGCCGACCCCGTCGACCGTGGTGCACGGCGACGCCTGGGGCGGCAACCTGGCCGTCACCGCCACCGCCGCGCACCTGCTGGACTTCGAACGGACCGCCCTCGGCCCGCCCGCCTGGGACCTCACGTCCACCGCCGTCGCCCACGACTCCTTCGGCACCCTCGCCGCCCCCGGCTACGCGGCCTTCTGCGCCGCCTACGGCGCGGACGTCACCGAGTGGCCGGGCTACCCGGTGTACCGGGCCATCCGCGAACTCCGGGTCGCCTGCTACGCGTTGCAGCAGGCCGCCGCCGACCCCGGCCGCCACCGCGCGCAGGCCCACTACCGGCTGGCCTGCCTGCGCGGCGAGCACGGACCCCGGCCCTGGCGGTGGACCGCGATCGACTGACGCCCGGTCAGTCCACGCAGGGCACCCCGTCCCACTCCAGCGGCGCGGGCTGCAGGGTCGCCGCCGACCCGGGCCGCTCCCCCGACGAGGCGGACGGGGCCGGACCGCTCGGCGTCCCACCGAGCAGCCACTGCTTCGCCGCCCCCGGCACGGCCCGCAGCCGGGCCCCGTCGGCGGTGACCGGCAGGGTCGCGGCGGTGCCCCGCCCGGCCGCCAGCGCCGGCACCTGACGGACGAACTCCAGCTGGCTCCAGCCCTGATCGGTCACCAACTGGCCGGAGAGCGCGTCGTACAGCGCGCCCAGCCGCGCCGGGTCCGACAGCACCCCGCCGGACCGCAGCTTCGCCACCACCCCGGCCAGCAGGGCCTGGGCCCGGACGGTCCGCTGGAGGTCCGAACCGTTGCCGACCCCGTGCCGCTGCCGGACGAACGCCAACGCCTGCGCAGGCCCCAGCTCCTGGTGCCCGGCGGGCAGATCGATCCCGCTCCAGTCGTCCCGCACGCGGTGGTTCAGGCAGACCGGCACCCCGCCCACGGCCTGCACGGCCCGGTGGAACCCGGCCATCGACAGCTCCGCGTAGTGGTCCACGGGCACCTCGGAGAGCTGCTCCACCGCCCTCAGCAGCGCGGTCCGCCCCGCGCCCCGGCCGCGCTCCAGCAGTTCGGACTCGGACACGCCCTCCTTGCGCAGCCGGTCCCGCTCGGCCGTCTCCGCCGCCGGGTACACCGAGTTGATCTGCGCCTGCCCGCCGTGGCCGTCCGGCACCAGCACGTCCCGGGGGATCGACAGCTGCCGGACCTCGCCGCCCCCGGCCGGGATCCGCACCAGCATCAGCGTGTCGGTGGTGTCCCGGTCCAGCACCCCGGCATGCAGGTCTCCGTGCACCAACTCGGCCGGCGCCGGCCGGCTCTGCGCGTCGACGGTGGAGTCCAGGCCCACCAGCAGCACCGTCACGCCCTTCTCCAGCGGCTGCGGGGGCGGCGGCGAGGCCGAATGGGCCGCGTCCAGCACGTCCGACCGCTGCCCCGGCACGCCGTGCGGCACCGTCAGCACCCCCGCGCCGACCACCACCGCGGCGGTCAGCGCACTCGCCAGCAGCACCGCGCGCCGCCGCCGGGCCCGCCGGCGCCGGCGGCCGATTTCCAGACCGCCGTCCACCAGCCGGGCCGTCACCTCCGGTCCCGGCCCGCCCCCCGCCTGCCCGAAGGCCGCCCCCAACTGCACCTCGAACTCCCCGTCCCCGCCGTCCACGTCGCCACTCCCTCGCCCGAGATCCCCGCTCACCGCGCCACCAGCTCCGCCAACTCCGGCCCCAGCACCGTCCGCAGCTTGGCCAGCGCCCTCGAACACCGGGTCCGGACGGCCGCCGAACTGTCCCGCACCATCGCCGCGGTCTCCTCCACGCTGCGGTCCTCCCAGTACCGCAGCACCACCACCGCCCGGTCCCGCGGCGGCAGTTGGCTCAGCGCGTCGACCAGCGTCAGCCGCAGCGCCGAGTCCGGCGCCTGCTCCGCGACCTCCGGCAGCACCTGGCTCGGCCGCTCACTGCTGCTGCGCCGCCGCTGGTGGGTCAGGTACGCCCGCACCAGCACCGTCTGCGCGTACCCCGCCGGATTGTCGATCCGGCCCGCCCAGCTCGGCCGGTGCAGCCGGTGCCACTGGGCGTACATCTGACCGAGCGTCTCCTGCACCAGGTCCTCGGACAGGTGCGCGTCCCCGCCGGTGAGGAAGTACGCCGAGCGGTAGAGCTGCCCGGACCGGGCCGTCGCGAACGCGACGAACTCCTCCTCCAGGGCCGCCCGCCGTCGAGCTGTGGCCACGTTTCCTCTCCCCTCGCCGAGTCCGCCCTATGACGGTCCGACGGGTCCAGGATGTTTCATTCGACTTCGGGAGCGTTCCGGACCCCGTCCGGTAACGGACGGCCCCCGCGACCCCGCCCGCTGGAAGGATGGAACGGCACCGCCGTTCGCCACCCGCACGGGAGTTCCCCCATGACGCTCGACCACGACCCGCTCACCGGCAGACTCGTCCGGCTCAGAGAACTCCGCGAGGCCGACCTGCCGCGGCTCACCTCCTGGTGGCGCGAGCCCGGCCTCGCCATCCAGCAGGTCACCGGACCCGTCCACCCGCAGCCCGACGGGCGGCTCGCCGAGATGTTCCGCTCCTGGAGCCAGAACACCGGCACCGACCTCGGCCTCTCCGTCGAGACCCTCGACGGCGGGGACCTCGCCGGACACGTCACCCTCTACGGCGCCACCCCCAAGGACCGCTGCGCCACCCTCGCCATCATCATCGGACCGCCCCACCAGGACCGCGGCCTCGGCACCGACGTCCTGCGCACCACCATCCGCTACGGGTTCGAGGAACTCGGCCTGCACCGGATAGAACTCACCGTCAACAGCTACAACACCCGCGCCCTCGCCGCGTACCGCCGCGCCGGCTTCACCGAGGAGGGCCGCCGCCGCGAAGCCGTCTTCCGCGCCGGCAGCTGGCACGACCAGGTCCAGATGGGCGTCCTCAGCACGGAGTGGCGGGACGGGTAGCCGCCGGCCCCGCGCCCCCGACGGTTGCCCGCCCCGCGGGCGGGCGGGATCGTGGGGGTTGAGGTGAGTGCGATGGCCGAGATCGCCCTGCAGATCGACGTCGCGGCGTCCCGGGCCCGCCTGCTGGCGGCGTTGGACACGCAGGTCGGGCTGACGTCGTGGTGGAGCACCGGGATCGAACGGGACGGGGACGACCTGCTGGTCACCGTCCCGGACGCCCCGCAACCGCTGCGGCTGCGCCGGGAGCGGGCCGACCAGGACCGGGTGGCCTGGCGCAGCGTCGGCGTGTACCCGCCGTCCTGGCAGGGCACCACCGTGACCTGGGACCTCTTCGACCATCCGGACGGGCCCCGGCACACCCTCCTGCTGCTGCGCCACCTCGGCTGGGCGGCGGACGCCGCGGCCTCGGTGCCGGCCGCGGCGGGCGGCTGGGCGGAGGCGATCGTCCGCCTGAAGGACTACGCGCAGAGCGGCCGCCCGCAGCCGCTGCACGTGCCGACCGGCCACCCGCACCCGGGGGTGCACGCCGCCGCCGACTAGCGCACGGTCCCCGCGACGCGCCGTTTCCGGCGATGACCGGCATGGAGCGGCGGCGGCGGGTCAGACTGACGTCATGTTGGGAGTTCCGGACCGCATCAAGGCCTTCCTGTTCGACCTGGACGGGGTGCTGACCCAGACCGCGAAGGTGCACGCGGCCGCGTGGAAGGACATGTTCGACGCCTTCCTGCGGTCCGAAGCGGCGCGCACCGGAGCGGAGTTCGTCCCGTTCGACCCGGTCGCCGACTACGACCGGTACGTGGACGGCCGGCCCCGGCTGGACGGCACCCGGCAGTTCCTGTCCTCCCGCGGCATCGACCTGCCGGAGGGCACCCCGCAGGACCCGCCCGGCACCCGCACGGTCAACGGGCTGTCCGCGGCGAAGAACGACACCGTGCTGCGGATGATCCACGAGCAGGGCGTGCAGCCCTACCCGGGCTCGGTGGCGTACCTGCACCGCCTGCGGGACCTCGGGCTGCCGCGCGCGGTGGTCTCCTCCAGCGCGAACTGCCGGGACGTGCTGCGGGCCGCCGGCATCGACGACCTGTTCGACGTGGTGGTGGACGGCATCACCGCGGCCCGCGACCACCTGGCGGGCAAGCCCGCGCCGGACACGTTCCTGGCCGCCGCCCGGCAGCTGGACACCGCACCCGGGCACGCGGCGGTGTTCGAGGACGCGCTGGCGGGCGTCGCCGCCGGCCGGGCCGGCGGCTTCGGCACGGTGGTCGGGGTGAACCGCACCGGGCAGGCCGCGGCCCTGCGCGAGCACGGCGCGGACCTGGTGGTGGACGACCTGGCCGAGTTGATCGGGGAGCGCGGATGAGCCCGTCCGAGGCGTTCACCGTCGATCCGTGGGGGATCGGCGAACACGGACTCGACCTGCCCGGGCAGGCCCGCGCCGAGTCGGTGTTCGCGCTCTCCAACGGCCACATCGGGCTGCGCGGCAACCTGGACGAGGGCGAGCCGCACGGCCTGCCCGGCACCTACCTGAACGGCGTGTTCGAGCTGCGCCCGCTGCCGTACGCGGAGAGCGGCTACGGCTTCCCGGAGTCCGGGCAGAGCGTCATCAACGTCACCAACGGCAAGCTGATCCGGCTGCTGGTCGACGACGAGCCGTTCGACCTGCGGTACGGCGAACTGCGCAGCCACCGGCGCAGCCTGGACTTCCGGGACGGCCTGCTGCGCCGCGAGGCCGAGTGGACCTCCCCGGCCGGCCGGACGGTGCGGGTCAGTTCGCGCCGCCTGGTGTCGCTGACCCAGCGGGCGGTGTGCGCGATCCACTACACGGTGGAGGCCGTGGACGGCCCGGTGCGGATCGTCCTGCAGTCCGAGCTGGTCGCCAACGAGCAGCTGCCGGGCGGCGGGGACGGCGACCCGCGGGCGGCGGCCGTGCTGGAGGCCCCGCTGACGGCCGAACTGCGGCACGCCGACGGCACGAAGGGCGTGCTGGTGCACCGCACCCGGTTCTCCGGGCTGCGGGTCGCCGCGGGGATCGACCACGCCATCGACGGACCGGAGCGGATCGACACCGCCGCCGAGTCCTCCGACGACCAGGCCCGGATCACCGTCACCACCGTGCTGAACGCCGGTCAGCGACTGCGCCTGGTCAAGTTCGTGGCGTACGGCTGGTCGGCGACCCGCTCGCTGCCCGCCGTCCGCGACCAGGTCGAGGCCGCGCTGACCGCCGCCCGGTACACCGGCTGGGACGGTCTGGTCGCCGAGCAGAAGGAGTTCCTGGGCAGGTTCTGGGGCGACAACGACGTCGAGATCGAGGGCGACGTCGAACTCCAGCAGGCCGTCCGGTTCGCGCTGTTCCACGTCCTGCAGGCCGGCGCCCGCAGCGAGGAACGGGCCATCCCCGCCAAGGGGTTGACCGGACCCGGCTACGACGGCCACTCGTTCTGGGACACCGAGACCTTCGTGCTGCCGGTGCTCACCTACTGCCTGCCCGAGGCCGTCAAGCAGGCGCTGCGCTGGCGGCACACCACCCTCCCGATGGCCCGCGAACGGGCAGCCCAACTCGGCCTGGCCGGCGCGGTGTTCCCGTGGCGGACGATCCGCGGCGAGGAGTGCTCCGGATACTGGCCGGCCGGCACCGCCGCCTTCCACATCGGCGCGGACATCGCCGCCGCCGTGGTCCGCTACGTCCGGGCCACCGGCGACACCGAGTTCGAACGCACCCACGGCCTGGAGCTGCTGGTGGAGACCGCCCGGATGTGGCGCTCGCTCGGCCACCACGACGCCAAGGGCAACTTCCGGATCGAGGGCGTCACCGGCCCCGACGAGTACAGCGCGGTCGCCGACAACAACGTCTTCACCAACCTGATGGCGCAGTCGAACCTGTGGAACGCCGCCGACACCGCGCTCCGGCACCTGCACGAGGCCTCGCTGCTCGGCGTGGACACCGAGGAGGCCGCCGCCTGGCGCGACGCCGCCGACAAGATGTTCGTCCCCTACGACGAACAGCTGGGCGTGCACCCGCAGGCCGACGGCTTCACCGACCACCAGCTGTGGGACTTCGACGCCACCCCGCCCGAGAAGTACCCGCTGCTGCTGCACTACCCGTACTTCGACCTGTACCGGAAGCAGGTCGTCAAGCAGGCCGACCTGGTGCTCGCCATGCAGACCCGCGGAGACGTCTTCACCCCCGAGCAGAAGGCCCGCAACTTCGCCTACTACGAACGCCTGACGGTCCGTGACTCCTCGCTGTCCGCCTGCACCCAGGCCGTCATCGCCGCCGAGGTCGGCCACCTCGACCTGGCCTACGACTACACCGCCGAAGCCGCCCTGATGGACCTGCACGACCTCGGCGGCAACACCCGCGACGGCCTGCACATGGCCTCGCTGGCCGGCGCCTGCATCGCCCTGGTCGCCGGCTTCGGCGGCCTGCGCGACCACGGCGAGCGGCTGTCCTTCCGGCCCCGGCTGCCCGCCGGGCTGCAACGGCTGTGCTTCTCCATGAGCGTGCGGGAACACCTGCTGCGGGTCGACATCACCCACGCCACCACCACCTACACGCTGCGCCGCGGCAGCGTGCTGCAGATCCTGCACGACGACGAACCGCTGCGGATCGAAGCCGGCAAGTCCGTCGCCCGGCCCACCGCCAGGATCACCGCCCCCACCGAACGGCCCACCCAGCCGCCCGGCCGCGAACCCGCCCGCCGGCACAGCCAGGCCGGCGTCCAGGTCGGCAGCGTCGACCATCTGCCGGCCGAGTGAGAGGACGCATAAAAGGCTGACGCGGCGTCAACACTCCCTGCACGAACCGTGACCGGCGGTGCAGGGGTTCCACTCGTCGCCTCCGGCCAGCCGCCCCGACCGGAGGCCCGCTCTTGCGCACCCTCGCCCTCACCGCCGCCGCCCTGCTCACCCCCCTCGTCGCCGCCGCGCCCGTGCACGCCGACAGCACCCGCTGGGTGCACAGCTGCGCCGCCCCCACCCGGGCCGACACCGCCACCTGCAACGCCCTGCGCGTCGTCGGCGGCTCCGCCGGCGCCTTCGCCGCCCAGCAGGGCTACGGCCCCGCCGACCTGCGCTCCGCCTACGGGCTGCCCGCCGACGGAGGCGCGGGCACCACCATCGCCGTCGTCGACGCCTACGACAACCCGAAGGCCGAAGCCGACCTCGGCGTCTACCGCAGCCACTACGGCCTGCCCGCCTGCACCACCGCCGGCGGCTGCTTCCGCAAGGTCGACCAGCGCGGCGGCAACCGGATCCCGCGCGGCGACACCTCCTGGGCCGGCGAGACGGCGCTCGACCTCGCCATGGTCTCCGCGATCGCCCCGCGCGCCAAGCTGCTCCTGGTCGAGGCCGACAGCGCCTCCGTCAGCGACCTCGGCACCGCCGTCAACACCGCCGTCTCGCTGGGCGCCAAGTACGTCTCGATCAGCTGGGGCGCACCCGAGAACTCCAACGCCGCCACCTACGACAAGAGCTACTTCACCCACCCCGGCGTGGTCATCGCGGTCGCCTCCGGCGACGCCGGGTACGGCGTCAACTTCCCCGCCTCCTCGCCGCACGTCACCGCCGTCGGCGGCACCACGCTGCGCCGCGACAGCTCGGCCCGCGGCTGGAGCGAGAGCGTCTGGTCCACCACCTCCACCGAGGGCACCGCGAGCGGCTGCTCCGGCCGGCTCCCCAAGCCCGCCTGGCAGACCGACAGCGGCTGTCCCCGCCGCACCGTCGCCGACGTGGCGGCCGTCGCCGACCCCGCGACCGGCGTCGCCGTCTACCAGACCTACGGCGGCAACGGCTGGTACGTCTACGGCGGCACCTCCGCCTCCGCCCCGATCATCGCCGCGACCTACGCCCTGGCCGGCGCCCCGCCGAGCGGCAGCAGCCCGGCGAGCTTCCCGTACGCGCACCCCGCCGCGCTCAACGACGTGACCGTCGGGTCCACCGCCACCTGCAACCCGGCCTACCTGTGCACGGCCGGCACCGGGTACGACGGTCCGACGGGGCTCGGCACCCCGGCCGGCGTCGCCGCGTTCCGCGGGTAGCCGTCCGGACCGGAGGCGCCCGCCGCCCGGGCCGCGACGCACGGCGACGACCCGCGCGTGCG